>JBJMOZ010000167.1:0-2613 GCA_045803465.1 Gemmatimonadales bacterium
AACATCGGATTCTTCCAGCAGCCGCTGCCCGCGCCGGACGTGCAGCCGTCGGAGAATCGCGTGGACGTCGACATCACGTTCCGCGTCGAGGAACGGCGCACCGGCAACGTGAACTTCGGCGCCTCGCTCGGGCAGGGCACGGGCGTGGGCGGGTTCCTCGGGCTCGAGGAGCCGAACCTGTTCGGCCGGGGCAAGCGCGGACGCCTCCAGTGGCAGTTCGGGCGCAACATCCGCGACTTCAACCTGTCGTACACGGATCCGAACATCAAAGAGTCGCGCATCTCGGGCACCGTGTCGGTGTTCGACTCGCGCGCGCGCTACGTGGTCGGCGACCTCGGGCGGCGGCAGGCCCGCGGGTTCAACCTGCAGGCGGGCTTTCCCTTCCTGTCGCGCATGTACACGCGCCTGTTCGTGAATTACGGGCTCCAGCGCATCCAGTACTCGGGCGGCTCCGCCGACCTGCGGGCGCGTTTCCAGTGCGAGGAGTGCGTGCGCTCCACCCTGGGTACGACGGTCCTCAAGGACACGCGCGTCGGGCTGCCGTTCCCGACGGGCGGCACCATGGTGCGCCTCGAGGGCGAGCTCAATGGCGGCTTCCTCGGCGGCACCGGCAACTTCCAGAAGATGGAGCTCGAGGGACGCTGGTACGCTCCCCTCGCCACGCTGGGCGGCGACGGGCAGATGGGCAGCGGCGTGCAGCTGCTCGTAGGCCTCTCGGCGCGCTCCGGCGTGATCTTCGGCGACGCCGGGCCATTCTACACCGAGCTCTACTCGATGGGTGGCGTGCAGTTCGGCATTCCGCTGCGCGGCTATCCCGAGTTCTCGATCACGCCGAACGGCTACGATGCGCGGGCCCAGACGAACACGGCCAGCTCGAACGCCTTCGGCAAGTCGTTCGCGGCATTCAACGTGACGATGGGCGCGCGGGTGAGCCAGTTCCTGAACCTGAGCCTCTTCCTGGACGCCGGCAACAACTATCGTTCGGCGGCGCAGTACGACCCGACCCGGCTGTTCCGCGGGGCGGGTGCCGGCGTCGCGGTGGTCTCGCCCCTCGGCCCGATCGGCGTGGACATGGCGTATGGCTTCGACCGGACGGATCTGGCAGGCCGTCCGAAGCCCGGTTGGCAGCTGCACTTCCGGGTCGGCAACTTCTTCTAGGCAGCGTGGACCTTCTTCCCGGAGTCTGACATGCAGGTCGCAGGTGTGATGTCGCGTGGTCTTGGTGTGCTGGCGCTGGCTTTCCTCATGGCGTCGCCGGCGGTGGCGCAGAAGCCGGCCGCGAAGCCCGCTCAGAGCGCGGCCGCCTCGGGCGCGAAGGTGGCGTTCGTGAACGCCCAGAAGATCCTCCAGAGCACGCCCGGCTGGACGACGGCGGAGCAGACGTTCCAGAAGGAGAGCGAAGGCTACCGCACCGAGCTGCAGCGGCTCCAGGCCACGCTCGACTCGGCGGCGTCGGACTTCGAGCAGCAGTCCGTGGTGCTGAGCCCCACGCAGCGTCAGTCGAAGCGCCAGGAGCTCGAGACCAAGCGGCAACAGCTCGAGACCCGGGCGCAGGAGCTGCAGACCAAGGCCGGCACCCGGCAGCGCGAGCTGCTCGAGCCGCTGCAGGGCCGCGTGAACACCGTGATCGAGAGTGTCCGCGCCGAAGGCGGGTATTCGATGGTCTTCGACGTCAGCGCGCCGGGCAGCGGCATCGTGGCGGCCGACCGGGGGCTGGACCTCACCGACAAGGTGATCGAGCGGCTCAAGGGCTCGAACTGAGCCCATGGCGCCAGCCACCGTCCTCACCGCGCAGGCGGTCGCCGATCTCGTCGGCGGCCGCCTGCTCGGCGACGGCGGTGTCCGGCTGAGCGCCGTCGCCCCGCTCGATCGAGCGGGGCCCAACAGCATCTCCTTCGCCACCAGCGCGCGCTACCGCTCGGCCCTCGCCACGACGTGCGCGGATGCCGTGCTCGTCACCGAGGACCTCGTTCCCTCGGCGCCTGAGCGCGCCGTGCGCATCGTCGTGGTCGATCCTGCGCGGGCAATCGCCGTGGTGACGGCCGCCCTCTTTCCCGTGGCCGCAACGCAACCGAACATCGATCCCACCGCCCGGCTCGGTCCGGGCGTCACGCTCGGCGCCGACGTCGTGATCGGTCCGTGGGCCGTGCTTGGCGCCGGCGCCAGCCTGGGCGCCCGCACCTGCCTCGGGCCGGGCGTCGTCCTTGGCGACGGCGTGTCTGTCGGCGCCGACTGCGACCTGGGCGCCCACGTCGTGTGCGAAGCCGGCACCTCGATCGGTGATCGCGTCTGCATCAAGGCGGGATCGGTGGTCGGGGGCACCGGGTTCGGGTTCCTCTCCGACGCCACCGGACACCGGCGCGTCCCGCACGTGGGTCGGTGCGTGGTCGAGGACGACGTGGAGATCGGTGCCAACTGCACCATCGATCGCGGCAGCGTGGACGACACCGTGCTGGGCGCCGGCAGCAAGCTCGACAACCAGGTGCACGTCGGGCACAACGTGCGCGTCGGGCGCCATTGCCTGCTCATGGGCGGCGTGATGATCGGCGGGAGCACGCGCCTGGGGAACGGCGTCATCATCGGCGGGCGCGCGGCGCTCAAGGATCACCTCGA
>JBJMOZ010000202.1:0-6416 GCA_045803465.1 Gemmatimonadales bacterium
TCCGCAGACGTTCGTGCCGAACATCTTCCGGGCGCGCGCCTCGGATTTCAGGGCGAGGGAGCATCGCGTCTGGCGCACCACGCGGCATCCCTCGCACCTGGTGCTGCCGGTGCTGCCGTAGTGCCTAGGTGGCGGCCGGCGCACTTCGCCGCGCGGCGTCGAGTCCCACGGTGAGCGGAAGGGCGCCGAGGAGCAGGAAGGCCGCGATGCCGAAGGGCGAGCCGACACCGGCCGCGTCCATCGCCACGCCGCCGAGGATCGGGAAGATGACGCGCATCACGCCGCCGTAGGTCTGCTGCAGGCCGAGATACAGGCCCCGCTCCCTTCCGTTTACGCATTGCGACAGCAGGCTCGTCACCGCCGGGAAGAGGCACGCGGTGCCCACGGGCATGAGCGTGAAGCCGACGCCCACCGTGACCCAGCCGCCGTCGATCGCGAGGGCTCCGAGGCCGGCCGCGAGGAGTGACACGCCGACGCGCGTCAGGCGCGGCTCGCCCAGCCACCGCACCAGCGGCCCCAGCACGAAGCTGCGCATGAGCACGCCCATCGCGCCCAGGTACATGACGAAGTAGCCCGCCGAGGCCTCGGTGATGCCGAGGCGCTGCTGCAGCAGCAGGGGCACCAGCGGGATCACCCCGTAGAAGGCGCCAATGCCGATGGCGTACATCCAGATGAGCCGCGACGGCAGCGCGCGCCAATGCAACACGACGCCGGTGAGCGCCGCGCGGCCCGGCACGGGATGCTCTTCGGTCAGCCCCGTGTGCACGTTGGACTCTCGCAGGAACACCCAGCCGAACACCGCCACCAGCCCGGCGAAGGCGGCAGCCACCCAGCCCGGCAACGAGCGGTCGCCCATGTGCGCGAGGAGCGACCCGATGGCGGGTCCGAGCACGGCTCCCAGGCTCGTCACCGCCGAGAGCCAGCCAAGCGTGCGCGTGCGTTCCTCGGGCTCGCTGACGTCGGCGATGTACGCGTGCACCACACCGATCGTGCCGCCGCCCAGCCCCTGCACCAGCCGTGACGCGAAGAGCAGCGGCACCGAGTGCGCGAGGGCGAAGAACACGTAGCCCACCGCCGTGAAGAGCAGCCCCGCCACGAGCGCCGGGCGGCGGCCACGCTGGTCCGAGAGGCGGCCCCAGAGCGGCGCGCTGACGAGCTGCGCGACCGAGAATGACGATATGATCGCGCCGATGACGGTGGCGGACGCGCCGAACTCCTGCGCGTAGTACGGCAGCAGGGGGACCAGCATCGTGATCCCCACCATGTCGACGAAGGCGGTGACGAAGAGGACGAGCAGACGGCCGCGGTCGCCGCCGGCATGGGCGGTCATGCGCGGGGGCTACACGGCACGGGCGAAGTGGCCCCGGGTGAAGGCGCCGCCCAGCAGCACGCGCACCGCGCGCGCGTCGGGGCGCCGGCCCTCGCGCAGCGCGTCGAGCGCGACGCGGAACGCATTCGTCACCTCGGCGACGGGATCGCCGGGGACGTTGAAGACGAGTCGGCAATCGCGCAGGCCGGCCCGCCAGAGCGCGGGGAGAAACTCCGAGGCATCGACCGGGCGGGAGTGCAGCAGGCGGTTGCGGCACGCCGAGTCGGTGGCGACGGGGAAGACGTAGCCGGCCGGGTCGGTAAGCTCGACGTTGACGTGCTTCTGCACGCAGAGGTCGCGGCAGGTCGTGGCTACGCGGTCGAACGCCGCCGACAGCGTGCAGTGCTCGATGGTCATGCCTTCGGGCCGGCCGTACGCGAACACCTCGAAGCCGGCGCCCTGCCAGGGCGCGGTAAGCTGCGCCAGCTCGTCGACGGTGAGCTCGATGGACGGCACGATGCGCCGCACACCCAGGCGGAAGAGTTCCTGCGCGGTGTGCTGGTTGAAGCAGTTGACCGCATAGTCCGCCACCACGTCGCGACCCGCGCGCGCGAGTTCCGCCACGAGTCCCAAGTGACCGCTGAGTGTCGGCAGGCCGAGGGCGAGCCACTTGTCCGTCGTCCGGCGCTCTTCGGGCCGCACGATGGTCGGTGTGCGGAGGCGCAGCGTCACGTTGCGTGCCGCGAGCTCTTCGGCGAGCGCCTTCACGCGCGTGACAGGTGGTGTCGGGTGGCGAAGGAACAGGTCGAGCACCACCTCGTCGGCACCCGCGGCGGCGGCCTCCCGTGCGGCATCGAGCGTGAAGACCTCGGCGGCGAGGTGACCGGATGGCGTCACGGCGTCCGGCACTACGTGCGGCGAGGCGAGCATCACCGCGGTTTCGATCGCCGCGGCACGGCGGGCCTGCGCGGCCGTGCGGGCCCAGTCCCGGCGCAGCATCAGCTCGGCGACGGCACGCTGGCGCAGATCGTTCAGCGCGCTCACAGGCAGGAACAATCCCGCGCCCAGGCCCGACGTCTCGAGCGCACCGAGCGTGAAGGGCGACTCGCCCAGCCGGCCAAGCTGCTCGCGCAGCTTGCCGTCGTCGAGCGCGCGTTTCTCGGCAGCGCTCAGCGGGATGCTGCTCTCCAGGGCGGTGCTTTCGCCGTCGGCCGTGCAGGTGAGGCGGAGTGGGGCGCCCTCGCGACCGGTGACGACGCAGTCGAGCTGGGTGCGTGGCACCGGGCCCTGACGCTCCACCGCCGCGTACGAGGCTCGCGCCCGCTCGAGCAGCGCCGCATGCGATGAGCGCACCACCACCCAGCCGGCGGGCACGTGCGCGCCAAGAGGCAGCGCGATGGCCTGCACGAGCCGGTCCTTCTGGCGGCGAACGTCACGCACGCGCGACACGGCGAACCCCGAGTTGCCCTGCGATGCGCCGGCGGGATGCTCGAAGCCCAGGCCATCGCCGGTGCCGATGGGGTGGGATACGGCGACGAGGAGCTCCTGGCCCTCGCTGCCGAGGACGTGGCCGAGCTCCTCGCCGCGGTTGTCGGGCTGGGCGCGGGTGATGTAGTCCTTGCCCTCGCGGCCGCCGAACATGCCCGCGGTGAACCCGCGTGAGAAGATCTGCACCAGCGGCTGCGTCTCCTCGGCCGTTGGCGGGGCCCACTCGCCGTTGGCGAGGCGATCGAGGAAGGTGCGGTAGGTGCGCGTGACGGTGGCGACGTACTCGGGCTTCTTCTTGCGCCCCTCGATCTTGAGGCAGCCGATGCCGATCTCGGCGATCGCGTCGAGGTGCTCGGCGGCGGCGAGATCCTTGGCCGAGATGAGGTAGCCCCGGTCGAGCTCGGCGCCGGTCGCGGCGTCGGCCAGCACGTAGTCCTTGCGGCACGACTGTGCGCACGCGCCGCGGTTGGCGCTCCGTTCCGAGATCATGCCCGACATGTAGCACTGCCCGGAGTAGGCGATGCAGAGCGCACCATGGATGAACGTCTCGAGGCCCAGGCCCGGGACCGCCTCGCGGATGGCCCGCAGGTCGGCGAGGGTGTTCTCGCGGGCGAGCACGACGCGCTCGACGCCCATGTCCTGCAGCACGCGGGCACCGGACGGGTCGTGCACCGTCATCTGGGTGGAGCCGTGGATCTCGAGGTCGGGAAATACGGCGCGGATGAGCCGCACCGCACCGAGGTCCTGCACGATGGCGGCATCGATGCCGCGATCGATGCAATCACCGAGATGCAGCAATGCCTCGCGCAGCTCCGCCGGCTTGAGCAGCACGTTGAACGTGAGATAGACGCGCGCCCCGCGCGCATGGGCAAGGCGGCACGCCTGCTCGAGCTCGTCGAGGGTGAGCTGGGCGCCGTCGTCGCGGGCATTGAAGCGCTCGGCGCCGAGGTAGACGGCGTTGGCACCGTTCGCGAGGGCGGCGCGAGCGGCGTCGAGGGTGCCGGCGGGAGCGAGGAGCTCGGGGACGGGGCGCGACATGGTCCCCAAAGATAACGTCCGCCGATGTGCCCGGGTGCCCTAGAGTTCGATCTGCGCGCCCAGTTCCACCACGCGGTTTGGCGGCAGGCAGAAGAACGAGCTCGCCGTACGCTCGTTACGGGCCAGGACCGCGAAGAGCTGACCGCCCACCTTGGACATCGCCGACGCCTTCGACGGCACGATCGTCTCGCGACCCAGAAAGTAGGTGGTCTCGAGGTGCTTGAACGTAAGGCCAAGGGGAGCCAGCGACTTGAGGCCGTCGGGCACATCGGGCTCTTCCCGGAAGCCGAAGCGAAGGGCGACCTGGTAGAAGCCGCCACCAAGGTCGACGAGCACAGCACGCTCGTCGGGCGGGACCTGTGGCGCGTCGGCCGATTCGACCGTGAGGAAGACCACGCGCTCGTGCAGCACCTGGTTGTGCTTGAGGTTGTGCAGCAGCGCGGGCGGCGTGGCGGCCGGGTTGCCGTACATGAACACCGCGGTGCCGCGCACCCGGTGCGGCGCCGATCGCGCGATACTCTCGAGGAATGTCTGCATCGGCATGAGGGCGCTGCCTACGCGCTCGGTCAGGACGTGCCGTCCCCGGCGCCACGTGGCCATGAGCCCGTACATCAGTGCGCCGACGACGAGGGGGAACCAGCCGCCGTGCGGAATCTTGATGAGATTCGCGCCCCAGAAAGCCAGGTCGACTACCAGGAACGCCGCTGTGAGGCCGGCCGCCGCCGGCCACCCCCAGCGCCAGCGCTTCCGGGCCACCACGAAGAACAGCACCGTGGTGATCACCATCGTCGTCGTGACGGCGACGCCGTAGGCGGCCGCCAGTCGGCTCGAGGATCCGAAGCCCAGCACGAGGCCGATGCACGCGAACATCAGGAGCCAGTTCACGCCCGGGATGTAGATCTGCCCTCGCTGGCGTTCGCTGGTGTGCGCGATCGTCACGCGCGGGATGTAGCCCAGCTGCACGGCGTGCATCGTCAGCGAGAAGGCGCCGGAGATCAGTGCCTGCGATGCGATCACTGTCGCCGCCGTGGCGATGACGACGACCGGATAGAGCGCCCACACCGGCGCCATGCGATAGAACGGGTTCGCGATGGCCTCGGGCTGCCGCATGAGCAACGCGCCCTGCCCCAAGTAGTTGAGCAGGAGGGCGGGGAGCACCACCACGAACCACGCGAGCCGTATGGGGCGCCGGCCGAAGTGTCCCATGTCGGCATAGAGTGCCTCGCCGCCGGTGACCACCAGGAAGACGGAGCCCAGCACGACGAATCCGCGCCAGCCGTTGTGGGCGAAGAACGTCAGGGCGTGGGATGGGGCCACGGCGGCGAGCACGTCGGGCTGCTGGACGATCTGCAGGACGCCGAGCGCCGCGATCGTGGCGAACCAAAGCAGGGTCACCGGACCGAACACCCGGCCGATGCCCGCCGTCCCGCTCCGCTGGACCGCGAAGAGGATCACCAGGATGAAGATGGTGATCGGGATGATGTAGGGCTCGAACAATGGCGTCGCCACCTCGAGCCCCTCTATCGCGCTCAGCACCGAGATCGCCGGCGTGATGGCGCCGTCGCCATACAGCAGCGCCGTCCCGAACAGCCCCAGCGCGATCAGCGTCGGCCGGCCGCCGCGACGTCGCACTCCCATGCGCGTCGCCAGCGAGGCGAGTGCGAGGATGCCGCCTTCTCCCCGGTTGTCAGCACGGAGGATGAAGCCCAGGTACTTGACCGAGATCACGAGCACCAGCGACCAGACGATGAGCGAGAGCACGCCCAGGATGTTCTCCGTCGTCGGCGCGATGCCGTGCGCGGGCAGGAACGACTCCCGCACCGCGTAGAGCGGGCTCGTGCCGATGTCGCCGTAGACGATGCCGAGCGCCGCGAGCGAGAGGGTGGCGAGGTACCGGCCGCCTGGCACGGGCGGATGGACGGCATCTCGTGCGCGCACGTGAGTGGAGACTGCGGGTTCGGCGGTCGTCATGGATTCGAGCGTACCTTCCTTGCCTGACCCCGGGCAGCCCCGTCCGCCAAATCCTGACACGTTCTTGATGCGCGGATCGACTATCTAGAGAGGGCAGGGCCGGCGGCGGACAGCGAGGAGGAACGGCACCCCATGGCGCACAGCGAGACGGAACGGACGCGATTCGGTGGCCGGGGCCCGGCCGTCGAGTACGCCGTGGCGGTCGCGGCGGTGCTAGTGACGACGGCGCTCGGCCTGGCGCTTCGGCCATACCTGAACACCATCGACGTGGCGATGCTCTTCCTGCTCGCCGTCGTGGTCGTCGCGTCCCGCACGCGCCTCGGGCCGGCGCTCATGACCTCGCTGTTGAGCATCGCTGCGTTCGACGTGGCGTTCGTGCCGCCCTATTTCACCTTCCACGTCCACGATGCGGACTACATCCTCACCTTCGCGGTGATGCTGGCGGTGGCGACGCTCATGAGTCGGCTCACCGCGAGGATCCGGCGACAGGCCGAGGCGGCGGAGCAGCGCGCGACGGCCGCGGCTGCCGTGTCGGCCCTGAACCAGGACTTGGCGAGCACGGACACGAGAGCCGACCTGATCGCCGTGTCCGAGCGGCACATCGGCAAGG
>JBJMOZ010000245.1:0-5767 GCA_045803465.1 Gemmatimonadales bacterium
GATCGACGCCGCCACGCGCGCCGTCACCAAGGTGATTCCCGGCGGCTCCGATCCCGAGACCTTCGACATCTCGGCCAACGGTGCGCTGCTCTACGTCTCGAACGAGGATGCCGGCACCGCGTCGATCGTGGAAATCGGCCCGGGCACGGTGCGCGCCACGGTGCCCACCGGCCGCGAGCCCGAAGGCGTCACCGTGTCGCCCGATGGCAAGACGGTCTGGATCACCGGCGAGACGGACCACGACCTGACCATCCTCGATGCCGAGACCGGCATGAAGGCCACCAGCGTGAAGGTGGGCCTGCGCCCGCGCAACGTCGGCTTCCTGCCCGATGGCACGCGCGCCTACTCCGCCAACGAGGCCGATGGCACGCTCTCGATCATCGACGTGGCGTCGCGGAAGGTCATCGGCACCATCAAGCTGCCGGGCGAGGCGAAGCCGATGGGCATCGCGGTGACGCGGGACGGCAAGACGATCTACGTCAGTACCGGCCGCGCGGGCCAGGTGGTGGCCATCGACGCGGCCACCGATTCCGTGATCGGCTCGGTGACGGTGGGCAGGCGGCCGTGGGGCATCGCACTCACACCCGACGGCTCGAAGCTCTACACCGCCAACGGACCCTCCAACGACGTGGGCGTGGTGGACACGAAGACCTTCGCGGTGACGAAGACGATTCCGGCGGGAGGCGTGCCGTGGGGCGTGGCCATCGGCCCGAAGCCCTGACGAACCCGGCGCGGGAGCGCGGGTATCTCGTGGGTCCCCTTCGGATCAGCGTGATGCCTCGTTTCCGCGACCTGCTCCTCGTGGCCGCCCTGCTCGTGCCTGCCCGCCTCCCGGCCCAGAACGCCCTGCCGCCGGCCCCGGAAGTCCAGCGCTCTCCCTCGCGCTTCCGCTTCGGGCCCGGGGCGAGCACCACCCTGCGCGACCTGTGGGCGCGCAGCGTCGCTGAAAAGCGGGAATACGTGGCTTGCATGGGGGGCGTGATCCAGGAGGACAGCGTCTTCGTCGAACGCGTCCTGCCGCTCGAGCCCACCAGAGCCGACTCCCTCGGCGTCTCGGCGCAGGCCTCCATCGATACCTGCGGCCCTCCGCTCTATCACGGGACGGTACACACACACATCGCGCTGATCGACGGCGAACGGCCCTACGAGCGGTTCTCCGGCGCCGATCGGGGCGTGATGCTGATGTGGTGGCGCCGGTGGAAGATGGACGGGATGTTCTGCGTGCTCTACACGCAGAAGGACGCGTACTGCGAGGTCGACGGCTCGGGGATCTTCAACATGAGTCGCAGCGCGTACTAGTCAGCTCCAGGGTCGCTTCGCACCCCACCACTGCCGCTGATCCGCCAGCAGGCCGTCGAGGCCCCACGTCATGCCGGCGCGGCCAATGAACAGCGCCACCATCACCGCTGCCAGCGTGTAGTGGAATCCCTGGCTCGCCGGCGACATGTGCCACGTCGCAAGGCCATAGTTCATCGTGAGCAGGAGCGCGATCAGCGACCCCACGCCGGTGAAGAGGCCAAGCACGAGGAACGTGCCCGCTATCGCCTCGCCAAGGGCCGTCAGGTGCGCGAACGTCGCGACGTGCGGCAGCACCGTGCCCTCGACGAAGGCCTTGTACCAGCCGATCGGGTTCTCCGCCATCTGGCGGCCGACGATCTTCGGCATCGTCTCGATCCAGCGGTCCGATGCGCCGGGCAGGAAACCGAACAGGCTGAAGCTCAGTTTCGTCACGATCGCCTTCGCGAACCAGAGGCCGACCCACACCCGCAGGATCGCGAGCGCGCGGGCGGCAGGATCGCCATTGCGGGTGGTCGAGCGCATCAGCGTTGCTCCCGGGCCGGGCCCCGCATCACGCGAGGCCGACCTCGTGAAAGATGAACGTCCACGTATCGGTGAGTTCGTCCAGCACCTTGGCCAGCGGCTTGCCCGCACCATGGCCGGCCTTGGCCTCGAGGCGAAGCAGCACGGGCCGCCCCGACGACGTGGCCTGCTGCAGCCGTGCCGCCATCTTCCGCGCATGCATCGGGTCCACGCGGCTGTCGCTTGCTGCCGTGGCGAGCAGCACCGCGGGATACGGCGTGCCCTGCACCACATGATGATACGGCGAATACGCGCGCAGCCAACGGAACTGCTCCGGATGCTCCGGTGAGCCGTACTCCGGAATCCACAGCCGGGCGATGAGGAACCGGTGGTACCGCAGCATGTCGAGCAGCGGGACCTGGATCACCACGGCCCGGAACAGGTCGGGCCGCTGCGTGAGCGCGGCCCCCATCAGGAGCCCGCCATTGGAGCCGCCCGCCGCCGCCAGCCGTGCCGGCGTCGTCCACCGCTCGGCGATCAACCACTCGGCGGCCGCGATGAAGTCGTCGAAGGTGTGCTGCTTGCGATCCAGCATCCCATCCTGGTGCCAACCCTCGCCATACTCGCCGCCGCCGCGCAGGTTCGGCACCGCCACGACGCCGCCGTGCTCGAGCCAGAGCAGCAGCGAGCGTGCGAACGCCGGCGTCATCGAGATGTTGAAGCCGCCGTAGCCCGTCAGGTAGCAGGGGGCATCGGCGCCCGGCGCCACGTCGCGCCGACGCACCATGAACATGGTCACCGGCGTGTCGTCGCGCGAGGCGTACGTCACCTGTTCCACGGCGAAGCGCTCGGGCTCGATGTCGGCCTCGACCCGCTGCCACAGCCGCTGCTCGGCCGTGACGAGATCCACGCGGTAGATGCTCGGCGGCACCGTGTACGACGAGAACCCCACGAAGAGCTCCGTGCCCTCCGGCTCCGCTCCCAGTCCGAAGAGGCTGCCGATGGCCGGCAATGGCAACTCGCGCCGGTCCTGGCCGTCGAGCCGGACGAGATAGAGTCGCGCCGACGCCTTCTCCAGGTAGTCGAGCACCAGGTGTCCCTGCGTGACGCGAACGCTCGAAAGCACCGCGTCGGCACGCGGTGGCACGACCTCTTGCCACGCCTCGCGACCCGGCGTCCTCGCATCAGTGGCGTACAGGCGATACGTGGACGCGCCCTCGTCGGTGCGGATGTAGAGCGTGCCGCGCACCACCTGGCCCTCGAACGTGGCGGGCAGGTCCTTCGCCACCGGGACGAGCGGCTGGTCGCCGGCGAGGTCGCGCAGGTACAGGTCGGTCTGGTCGAACGTGCGCGCCACCGATACGAGGAGCCAACGGCCGTCCTCGGACAACGACACGCCCGGCCAGTGCTCCTTCTGCGCCGGCTTGAACACTGGCGCGTCACGCGCGGGATCGTCACCCAGACGGTGGAACCACACCGCGCGATGGTAGGGCTCCTCATCTTCGGGCACTTCGCCGGGCGCCGGATACCGCGTGTAGTAGAACCCGCTCGCGTCGGGCAGCCACGCCACGTCGGCCGCACGCGTGCGTGGGATGCGGTCGGGCAGTGGGGCGAGGGTGTCGAGATCGAGCACGTGCAGCGTGCTGCGCTCGCTGCCGTCGGTCGAGAGACCGAAGGCGAGCAGTCGGCCATCGGGACTGGGGTGGTACCAGTCGAGCGCCGTGGTGCCGTCTTCCGCGAGCGTGTTGGGATCCACCGCCACGCGGTCGATACCGTCCACCCCGTCGCGCACGTAGAGCACGGGCTGGTTCTGCGCGCCGTCGCGTCGCTGGTAGAGGTAGCGGCCGCGTACCGGTGTCGGGGTGCCGATGCTGCCGATGGCCAGCAGTTGCTCGAGCCGGCGGCGGATCGTGGCCCGCGCCGGCTGCGCGGCGAGCCACGCCTCGGTGTGAGCGTTCTGGGCCGCGGTCCACGCCGCCACCTCGGGCGCACCGTCGTCCTCGAGCCAGCGATACGGGTCGGCGATCGTCTCGCCGTGGAGCACGTCCACGACGGGCTCGGCGCGCGTGGGCGGAGGCGCGGGCGTCGGCGCCTGCTCAGTCGCCGAGACTGATTCCAAGGGAGCGCGCCGTGGTGATGATGTCGGAGTCCAGGGGAATCGTCCGCTGCCGGCCCACCGCATCCGCGAGGGGCACGCGTACGATGCCCGTCCCGCGGAGTGCCACCATCGTGCCGAAGTCGCAGTCGGCGATGGCCTGCACCGCGGCGGTGCCGAAGCGAAGGCCGAGCAGCCGGTCGTACGTGGTGGGCGACCCGCCGCGCTGCAGGTGCCCGAGCACCAGCGAGCGCACTTCCTTGTCCACGCGCTCCGCGATGAGGCGCGCCACCTTGCTGCCGATGCCGCCAAGGCGGTCCACCGTGCCCGCATCGCGCCGTTCGAGCAGTTCCACGTTGCCGTTCACCGGGCGCGCGCCTTCCGCCACGACGACGATGCTGAAGTGCTTCCCGGTGGCATCGCGGTCGCGGATCTTCTCGCAGACCTTGTCGATGTCGAAGGGGATCTCGGGAATCAGGATCACGTCGGCCGTGCCGCTGATGCCGCTGTGCAGCGCGATCCAGCCCGTGTCGCGGCCCATCAGCTCCACCACCATCACGCGCTGGTGGCTCTCGGCGGTGGAGTGGAGCTTGTCGATGGCGTCGGTGGCGATGTTCACCGCCGTATCGAAGCCGAACGTCTGCTCCGTGGCCGCGACGTCGTTGTCGATCGTCTTGGGCACGCACACCACCGGCAGGCCCTTGGTCGCAAGGCCGGCCGCGATCTGCAGGCTGCCGTCGCCGCCGATGGCCACGAGCGCCTCGAAGCCGCTCGCGCGGAAGGCGGCGATCAGCTCGTCCGAGCGATCCACCTCCTGGCGCGTGCCGTCGGCCAGCGTGGCGACGCTGCGGAATGGGTTGCCGCGATTGGTCGTGCCAAGGATGGTGCCGCCCTGGCTCGTGATGCCGCGCACGTCGTCGGGATCGAGGTGCACCACGCCCTGGAATGCCAGCAGGCCATCGTAACCGCGCTGGATGCCGTAGGCCTGCCATCCGCGATGGTGCGCCGCGAGCACCACCGCACGAATGACGGCATTCAGGCCGGGTGCGTCTCCGCCACCCGTGTTGACTGCAATGCGCATCCCGCTCCTTGTCCGCTCAGCCACGCATCGCGCGGATGCGTGCGACGATTTCCCCGGGCTCGGCGTGACGCCCGACCGCCTTCTTCGAGAACACCGTCTCGCCGTCCACCGTCACGACGAACACGCCGCCGGACGCTTGCTCGAGCCGTGTCTGCACGCCGGGGAAGGCCTTTTCCAGCTCAGCCACCAGACCGGTGGCTCGTGGTTCGTAGTTTCAGACGACGCAGTACTCAATGGCGACCAGCATCTCGACAGCCTCCTGGACGGGTGTCTCAAGTTGGATCGGCGAATCGTAGCGGGCGAGGGAAACTGCGCCAAGGGAGGTGCAGCGCTTGCCAGACATGGCCGGAACGAGGCTCCGGGGCGCATCGCGCCCCCGGAAAACGCCTCGATTCCGGAGGATTTCGAGAGCCATGTCACGCCTGTACCTGCTGCCGCTCGCCCTCGCCGCCACGGCGGCACCTCTCGCCGCGCAGCATCGTGCATCGTGGGGCGACGAGCTCCCCGTGCCGACGCCGATGCCGGTCGCCGCACGTCCCGACACCACACCGTGGCCCGCGCCGCCCGCGCTGGCCGTGCCAAGCCCGGTGCGCGCACTGTACGTGAACGCCTGGGCCTTCGGCACCCAGCGCTTCGGCCGGCTGCTCGACCTGGTGTCGGGCACCGAGGTGAACAGTCTCGTCATCGACGTGAAGGACGATACCGGCTACCTCACCTACCGTTCCGACGTGCCGACCGCCATCGAAATCGGCGCCAACACCCAGTTGCGCGCCCGTGACACCCGTGCCCGC
>JBJMOZ010000258.1:0-3193 GCA_045803465.1 Gemmatimonadales bacterium
CGAGCATCGCCACGCCGATGCCGGGGGGAGACATCGGCGGAATGTCCGCGGTCACGGTCGGCGGGCGCAAGCCTGATCCGGCGCGGCTTGCACCTGCCGATTAACTTCGGCGCTTCGCCAGCCCAAAATGATGCCCGCACCGACGATACCCGCACTCGTTCCGCTCAGTCTGCTCGAAGCATTGCGCAACCTCGACACCCCGCTCGAGGATGGGCTGCCGGAGCTGTCGCCGGAGGTCGTGGCCAAGCGCCTCGGCCTGAGCGGCACCGTGGCCGCGCAGATCGAGCGCTACCAGGAGGGCATGGAGCGGGAGGAGCCGGTGCCGCGCGCCGAGGCGGTGGGCGTCTTCCGGCTGGTGGGGCGGCGACCCGACGCCGCGCTGGCTTTCGCCGACGCGGGCCGCCGCGCGGCGCGCCACGCGGCCCGCGGGGCGGGAAGCGCGCATGCGCTGGCACGGGTCGCACCGGCCGGCTTCACCCGCACGCTCGGGCTCCGGGCGGCGCGGAAGGTGGCGTCGAAGCGCTTCGAGGCGGAACTGCGCGCGGCGGGCGCCGTCATCGAGGCACGGATCGCTTCGTCGTTGTCCATCGAGGCGCTGCCGGACGGCGGCGCCTGCACCTATTTCGGCGCCCTCTTCGCCGAGCTGCTGCGCTGCCTGGGCGGCTTCGAGGGGGCCATGACGCACGACCGCTGCCGGGCGCGAGGCGACCAGCTCTGCGCGTGGCGGTGGGCGGAAGCGGAGGGATACCGATGAAGGTCGCCTCGATCGATCGCGCCGCCCTGGCCTCGGCCCTCGACGCCGCAGGTGCCGACGGCTGGCTGCTCTACGACTTCCAGGGCGTGAACCCGGTGCTGGCCCAGGTGCTGGGCATCACGGGCATGGCCAGCCGCCGGCTCTTCGTGCTGCTGCCCCGCGAGGGGGAGCCGGTCGCCGTGGCCCACAAGATCGAGCTGCAGTCCGTGGCGGGCTTCCCCGGCAAGGTGTTGCCGTATGCGCGCTGGGAGGAGCTGCACGCCGCCCTCACGCAGGTGGTGGCGGGCCGCCGGCTGGCGATGGAGATCGCGCCGAAGGACGCCGTGCCCTACCTCGACCGCGTTCCGTACGGCGTGGTGGAGCTCCTGACCAGCCTGGGCGCGACCATCGTACCCTCGGCGGCGCTGGTGACGCGCTTCGCCTCCTGCTGGAGCGCGGAGGACGAGCGCGACCACTACGACGCGGCCGAAAAGCTGGCCACGATCGCCAATGAGGCATTGCGACGCGCGGTGCAGCTGGGCGGGACGGGACTTACCGAGGTGGCGTTGCAGCGGCAGGTCATCGACGCCATCCATGCGGCGGGCCTGGTCTTCGACCATGCGCCCATCGTGGGGTTCGGGGCCAATGCGGCCAACCCCCACTACGAGCCGGGGATGCACGGCGAGGTGGTGCTGGAGAAGGACCAGGTGATCCTCCTGGACCTGTGGGGCGGCCGGGCGCTCGGGACCGTGTTCGCCGACCAGACGTGGATGGGCTTCAGCGGCTCCACGCCACCGGCGAAGGTGGTGCAGGTGTGGGAGACGGTGCGCGACGCCCGCGACGCGGCCATCCGCACGGTGCAGGAGGCGGTGGCGGCGGGGCGGCCGGTGGCGGGCTTCGAGCTCGACCGGGCGGCCCGGGGCGTCATCGAGGCGGCCGGCTACGGCGCCTGGTTCGTGCACCGCACCGGGCACTCCATCGACCACCGGCTGCACGGGTCGGGGCCGCACCTCGACGACTACGAGACCCACGACGACCGCCAGCTGCTGCCGGGCGTGGGGTTCTCGGTCGAGCCGGGGATCTACCTGACGGGAGAATTCGGGGTACGGAGCGAAGTGAACGTGCATCTGGAGGAGGGTCGGGCGGTGGTGACGCCCCGGGTGCCGCAGCGGGATCTCGTCACGGCGTAAGCCCGGCCGGCCGTTCCCTTATCCCGAAACGTTCCAGCCGGTTACAGGTTGTGTGACCATTGCTTGACACGGCCGGTACCGGACTTCATACTTTGGCTTACCGCCTCGGCCAAGGCGGAGATAGACCGACCCATCGACGACACATCATCGATTTCGCAGGAGTACTTCGTCTCGCGTCGCTCACACGCGGGGCAGGCAGTACGCCACGGTGACGTCCGCCCCATCTGGACGTCCGGAGTGCCCGCTCCAGTGGTGAATTCCGTAGTGCCAGCAGTCCTTTTTGCAGTGCAGAGGTCTACGCTCAGGAGGAAGTCTTCTATGACGCAAAACGGAGTCAGCGCCTTCGCCCGGCTCGCGAGATGGTTCGCGGCGTCGGCAGTGCTGCTGCTCGTGAGCGCGGGTGCGCTTGCGGCACAGACTGGTAAGGTCGAAGGCAGGGTGCGGGATCAAGCCGGCGCCCCGATCGCGAATGCCCAGGTGACGATCGTGGGCACCGCGTTCAGCGCGCTCACGAATCCCCAAGGGTACTACTTCATCAACAACGTACCGGCCGGTACCGTCGCGCTGCGCGCGTCGTTCATCGGCTACAAGCGCACCGAGGTGACGGGTGTGCGCGTCCTCGCGGGACAGACCATCACGCAGGACATCCAGATCGAGGCCAGCCCCGTCGTCATCGAAGAGCTGACGGTGGTCGCGGCCGAGAACCCCCTGGTGCCGCGTGACGAAGTCACCACGAAGCAGCGCATCGATGGTGCCTTCACCGAGAAGCTCCCGGTGGACCGCATCAACAACGTGCTGCTCCTGCAGCCGGGCGTCGTGGCCTCGGCGGGTGGTGCCAACCTGTCGATTCGCGGCGGCCGCACGGACGAAGCGGCGACGTACGTCGACGGCGTGCCGGTGCAGTCGGGCCAGCGCGGCGGCGGTTTCGTGGGTCGTGGCGGCCAGGGCGTTTCGGGCAACGCCAACACGGTCGGCACGAACCAGTTCGAGCAGATCTCGGTGACCACGGGCGCCTCGAGCGCCGAGCAGGGCAACGCGCAGTCGGGCATCGTCAACCTGTCGACGATCACCGGCGGCTCGCGCTTCGCCGGCCGTCTCGCCATGGAATCGGACGAGATGTTCCCGAACACGTCGAGCCTCGGCTACAACCGCGTCGAGGGCAACCTCAGCGGGCCGCTGATCCTCAAGGGCCTGTCGTTCGCCCTGGGTGCGGCGCTCGAAGGCCAGCGCTACGGCTACACCGACACCTACACGGGCAACCCCGGCACGG
>JBJMOZ010000048.1:0-5224 GCA_045803465.1 Gemmatimonadales bacterium
GCGACCGGCAGCTATGCACCCGCGCGACGGAATTACGCGTTCGACCCGCCGCAGGGCGCCGAAGAGGCCGACGGCACGGAGGGAATCGCTCGCGTGGTGCGGCGGCAGGTGGGACAGGGCGCCGACTGGATCAAGGTCTACGCCGATTTCCGCTGGGGACCGAAGGGCGAGGCCCTGCCCACGTTTTCGCAGGACGAGCTGAACGTGCTCGTCACGACGGCGCGCGGTGCGGGGCGCCCGGTGGCGGCGCACTCCTCGACGCCCGAGGGCATGCGACGCGCCACGCTCGCCGGTGTCGAGACCATCGAGCACGGTGACGAGGGCACGCCCGAGATCTTCCGCCTCATGAAGCAGCGCGGCGTCAGCCTCTGCCCCACGCTCGCGGCGGCTGAAGCCTATGCGAAATACTTCGATGGCTGGAAGAAGGGTGAGCAGCCGCCGTTTCCGGCGCTCGTCGCGAAGCAGCAGAGCTTCCGTGCGGCCCTCGCGGCCGGCGTGAACATCTGCTTCGGTGGCGACGTGGGCGTGTTCGCGCACGGCGACAACGTGCGCGAGCTCGAGCTGATGGTGGAATACGGCATGACACCGCTCGCCGCACTCCGCTCGGCGACCAGCGGCAACGCGAAGACCTTCCATCTCGACGACCGCCTGGGCCGCATCGCGACCGGGCTGCTCGCCGACCTCGTGGCGGTGCAGGGAGATCCTACCCGCGACGTGTCCGCGCTGCGGCGTGTGCAGTTGGTCATGAAGGACGGTGCGCGGGTGCGCTGAACGGCGAAGCGGCTTGACGGGGCGGCACGAGTACCGCACAGTGGGAGTCTTCGGAGGCTGTGAAGTCCAGCGCGAGACGGGATCGCGAGCGCGGGGCGGAGCCAATCGCGAAACCGGCCGAGGTGTCACTCGACCGGTTTCGTCCTTTGTACCCGCTGTTCACAAGCCTCATGGCGAGGGAGGGTGCGATGAAGTCTCGGTGGATCGTGGCGCTGCTGATCCTGGCGCCGTGCTGTGCCGGAGTGCTGGCCGCCCAGGCGACGACGCCAGCGAAGAGCGCCGACAACGATGCCCAGGTGCATACGGCGTTGAGCGCCGCCCCAAAGGAGATCGCAAACGGAGCCGGCGTCCTGTTGCCGGGGCCCGACGGCAAGCTGATGGAAGTCCGGCCAAGCCGGAACGGCTGGATGTGCATGCCGGATCAGCCCGAGACCCCGGGCAAGGACCCCATGTGCCTGGATCCCGAGGCGCAGAAGTGGGCGAACTCCTGGATGGCCCATGAGCCGAAGCCGGGCAATACCGCGCCCGGCCTGATCTACATGCTGCGCGGTGGTAGCGATATCAGCTGGTCGGACCCGTGGGCGAAGCCCGACCGCAACACGAAGTTCGTCGAGTCGCCGCCCCACTACATGATCATGTGGCCGTTCGACCCGAAGGCGAGCGGGCTGTCGGACAAGCCCAAGACCACCGGCAGCTGGATCATGTGGGCCGGCACGCCGTACGCGCACATCATGGTGAACCAGACTCCCTGAGGCGCGCCATGTCCCCGCGGCCACGAGCGGGGTCTGAGGAGGCCCTGATAGCCGGGCGGAGCTAACTTCCTTCCGCGCTCCCGCTTGCGGCTGCCGTGCACGCGTACGTCCGCTTCAACTCGCTATTTCACCATTGCACCACGGTGCGGACTACGGTCGCGTACTGCGTGGCCTGCCGGCTCGATCCGCATCGCGACTGACGTACACCGACAGGAGCAGTCATGAATGATCAGGATCGCGAACCGATCGTCGCCATCGCCCTGATGGCTGCGCTGGCCGACGGACAGGCCACGGCCGGGGAGAAGTCCCGCCTCACCGCGCTCGGCACCAGTCTCGGCCTCGCCGACATCGGCGCACTCGCAGGGAAGGTGGCCATGGGCAACCTCACCCTCGCCGACGTGGTGACGCGGCTCTCGGACGCCGAGGCCCGGACGACGGCTTACGAGACGGCGGTGGCTGTCTGCAACGCGGATGGCACGGCCAACGCGCAGGAATCGCGTTTCCTTCAGGAGCTCCGGACGAGCCTTGGGCTCGACGCATCCGCCGTGGCCTCGACCGACGCCGAGGCGGCGGCCATTGCGGGAGCGCCACTCGCCGTGGGCAGCGGTGCTCCCCCGTCCCCGGCCGGCCTCGACGACATGATCCAGAAGCAGGCCATCGTCACCGGCGCGCTCGAGTTGCTGCCCGACCGGCTCGCCAACATGGCGATCATCCCGCTCCAGTTGCGGCTCGTCTACCAGATCGGACAGGCGTACGGCCAGAAGATGGACGCCGACCAGGTGAAGGACCTCGCCGGCACTCTCGGCATCGGCGCCGCGGCGCAGGTGGCGGAGAGCGCCGTGCGGAAGTTGCTGGGCGGGCTCGCCGGTGGTCTCCTGGGGCGGGCACTCGGCGGCACGACGGGGCTGGCGGCCGGGGCGGCCGTCTCCTTCGCGTCCACATATGCCCTGGGTCACGTGGCCAAGCAGTACTATGCCCAGGGCCGCAACCTGAGCGGGGAAGATCTCCGGGCCCTCTTCACGCGCTTCCAGGCCGAGGCGAAGGCGATCTTCCCCAAGGTGGAGCAGCAGGTGCAGGCCCAGGCGAAGTCGGTCAACGTGAAGCAACTGCTAGGACTGCGCGTCTAGTCCGTATCATGAAACAGTCCCCCCCTCGTCGAGCCTGATGACAGCCAGCAGTCGCCTGCTGCAGCTCAAGACCGCCCTCCAGGGCCGCTACGACATCGACCGTCCCGTCGGGGAAGGCGGGATGGCGGTGGTCTGGCTCGCACACGACGTGAAGCACGACCGCCGCGTGGCGCTCAAGATCCTGCGGCGCGAGCTGAGCCTGTCGCTCGGTGCGGAGCGCTTCGCGCGCGAGATCGCCATCGCGGCGAGGCTCAACCATCCGAACATCGTCGGCGTCATCGACTCGGGCGTGGTCGAGACGGGCGACGTGCAGTTGCCCTACTACGTCATGCCGCTGGTCGAAGGCCCCTCGCTGCGCGACCTGCTGGAGCGCGAGGGCCCCATGTCGGTGGACGAAGCGCTGCGGCTCGCCGCCGAGGTGGCCGACGCGCTCGACTTCGCGCATGCGCGCGGGGTCGTGCACCGCGACGTGAAGCCTGGCAACATCCTCATCCAGGCCGGTCACGCCGTGGTGGCCGACTTCGGCATCGCGCGCGCCATCGATGCGGCGGGGCGGGCCGGCGCGGCGCTCACCACCGAATCGGTCGTCGGCACGCCCATCTACATGAGCCCGGAACAGTGTCGCGGCGACGAGCAGATCGACGGTCGCAGCGACATCTACAGTCTGGGCTGCGTGCTGTACGAGATGCTCGCCGGTGCGCCGCCCTTCGAGGCGCACACGCCGCAGGCGGTGAGCCTGGCCCACTGCAGCGCGCCGGTGCCGCCGCTCGACTTGCGCCGGCCCGGGTTGCCCGTGGCGGTGCAGATGCTGGTGGCGAAGGCGTTGGAGAAGGTCCCGGCGGCGCGATTCGCCACGGCGGGCGAATTCCATCGCGAGCTGGAACGGGTTCGCAACCGCACGTCCGCGCCCACCCAGGCATTCGCACGGGTAACGCCTCGGCGGCGCTGGCCATGGATCGCGGGCGGGGCGATGGCGGCGGTGTTGCTCACCACGCTTGCCACGCGCGTCACCTCGCGACGGCCCGCGACGCAGCCAGAGACCGGTGGTGGCATCCTCGTGCTGGCCGGGTTCAGGGACCGCAGCGGCGCGGTGAGCGGCGACGGCGCACGTCTCAACGACGAGTTGCGCCAGGAACTGCAGCAGGTGACGGGCCTCAGGGTGGTGGATGCCTCCGACCAGCCGGACCTGCCCGCCGACAGCCTGCGGCAGCGCTACGGGGCCGACTGGATCGTCCGGGGGTCGCTCGACAGCATGGCCGACAGCGTCGGCGTCGTCGTGCGCATGCTCGATGCCCGCTCGGGCTCGGAGCTCGGCGGGGCGACCCTCTGGCGAAGCGACGAGCGCGGCCTCCATGAGGCGGCAGTTTCCCGCGAGCCGGCCAGTCCATTCAGCGTGCTTCGATCGACGCTCGCCACACAGCTCGAGCGCCGGCGCCGTCGCTTCCTCGATCCCGACACCGCCGTGCTCGCGCTCACGCAGCAGGCACGGCTCGTCCGCCGCGACGCGGAGGCGGCGTTCTACCAGTTGGGTCCCTCACGCGCGCTGGCGCAGATGGAGGCCGCGGATTCCCTGCTGGCTCGGGCCGAGTCGGCGAGTCCGACCGGCGTGCTCGCGACCATCGAGCGGGCGGAGCTGGCGGTGTATCTCGGGCACGTCGCCACGGCAGCGCAGCAGGCCTTCCCCGACTCGACCAGCCTGCCGTCGCCGGCGACGTACTTCCGTCGGGGCATGTCCATCGCCGGCGGCCTGGTGAAGCGTGCCCCGGACGTGCCGGATGGATGGCAGCTGCGTGGCGAGGCGACCAATGGGCTGCTCGGCGCCGAGCCCGACTCGACCCTTCAGCCGCGCGCACTGCAGGACTTTCGCCAGGCGAACCGGCTCGATCCGAATCGTCCGAACGCCTGGCTCTCGCAGGCGAGTCTCGAGTCGAGCATGGGTGACCAGCGCGCCGCCCTCTTCTCCATCCAGCGCGCGCGGGAAGCCGACCGGCTGCACGTGCTCGGTGCCTATCTCGAGTACAAGCGCTTCGAGGCGGAACTGAGGCTGGAGCGCTACGACTCGGCGTCCGTGGCGTGCCGCGAGGGTGCGGCGCATTATCCCAGCGCGCCGACCCTCAGGGTGTGCGCCTCCGAACTCGCCGGTGCGCGCTCCGCCGAACCTGCCGATGCCGTGCGTGCACTACAGCTCGCCGACTCGCTCGCCCGGCTCGAGCAGGTGGAGTTGCCGGCACTCATGCCCACGCGCCTGCGCCTCCTGGCCGCCGCCATTCTGTGGCGCGCCGGACTCGCTGACAGCGGTGAGCGCGTCTACACGCGCGTCACGTCGGCCTGGGGCGACAATGCCGTGCCGGAGGCGCTGACCGATGCCGCATATGCGCGCATGGTGCGCGGCGATGCCGACAGCGCACTGGCCTTGATGGCACGCGCCGTCCGCAACGAGCCCGCGATCGCACCATACGTGATGCGTGCCGCCCGCTTCGCGCCGCTGCGTCGCGAGCCCGGCTTCGAGGCGGCCCTGCAGGGCATCCCCCCGAATGAGATGAAGGGGCGCAACACCGGGCGCTGAGTCGCCAC
>JBJMOZ010000015.1:0-22462 GCA_045803465.1 Gemmatimonadales bacterium
CACGGCGGTGTCGCGCACTTTTGTCCCGACGAACTCCCCGCGCTCCAACAACTGCACGATGGCGCCTCGCACCTGCCCACGGAGGGGCGCTCGGGGCGACAGGAGGGAGGGACCGACGGTTGGTGCGGACGTAAGGCCTTACCCGTGAATGGCTTCCTGAATTGTATTCAGTATT
Organism: Gemmatimonadales bacterium; assembly: GCA_045803465.1. Lineage (GTDB taxonomy): Bacteria > Gemmatimonadota > Gemmatimonadetes > Gemmatimonadales > GWC2-71-9 > JAGGAG01. The sequence goes on from JBJMOZ010000015.1 coordinate 176, forward strand.
CACGGTGTGGCAACTGCCCCTCCTCGCGTTTGCCAAGATCGCCCGCTAGTCTTGTCCGTTCACTCGCCGGATATCTCGCATGCGCCTGCTCGCGTTCGCCGCGTCGCTTCGCCGGGGCTCCATCAACCGGAAGCTCCTGCACGTCGCCATCGACGTCGCGCGCCGACAGGGCGCCGAGGTGGACGAGCATCCGTTCTCGGAGTTCGAGTTCCCGAACTACAACGCCGATGTGCAAAATTCGACCGGCATTCCCGACGCCGTGGTACGCATGGGCCAGCTCATCGAGGCGAGCGACGGCCTGCTGCTCGCGTCGCCCGAGTACAACTACTCGCTGCCCGGCACGCTCAAGAACACGATCGACTGGCTCTCACGCCTCAGGCCGGTGCCCACGCGCGGACGATGGGCCTTCCTCATGAGTTCCTCGACGGGCATGATCGGCGGCATTCGCGGGCTCTGGCAGCTGCGCATCCCGCTCGAGGGCATGGGCACCTTCATCCATCCCGACATGTACACGCTGCCGCAGGGCCAGCAGGCCTTCGACGAGGCGGGACGACTCAAGGAAGCCGATCGCCTCGAACGGCTCGAGAAGATGATGGCCGGTTACCTGGACGCGGTGCGCAAGGCGCGCGCATGAGGCGCGCGCTCGTCCTCGCCGCGTTCGCCGGCGCGGCCTGCAATGGCACCGACGCCCCCGTGGCGGCGGCGCCGGCGCGCGACAGCGCCGGCGTGCGCATCGTCGAGTCGACCGCGCCGGCGTGGGGCGCGAAGCCCCTGTGGCGCGTCGCCGCGCGTCCGGAGGTCGAGGTCGGCGGCGTGGCCGGTGATTCCGCACGCGACTTCGCGGGCGTGCGGAGCGCCGCCCGCTTCGCCGACGGGCGTTTCGTCGTCGCCGACGCCGCCACCGACCAGATCCGGCTCTTCGATGCCAAGGGCGCCCACCTGCGCACCTTCGGCGGTCACGGCACGGGCGAGCGGCAGTTCGTGGCGCTCGGCGCCGTCTTCCTGCGCGCCGACACCATCGTGGCGTGGGACGACCGCCGACAGCGCATCCTCGGCTTCCTGCCCGATGGACGCTTCCTGGGCAACGTGCGCGCGATGCTGCCCGACACCGCGCGCCTCGGCCGCCCGATCGGGATCTTTCCGAGTGGCGCCATGCTGGTGTCCGTGCCCACGCCGGTGGACCTGGCCCTCGTCAGTTCTCCCGTCTTGCGCGTCGGCTCGGACCTGGTGCGCCTCGCCGATGGGGCCCGGAGCGTGGCGAGCGTGCAGAGCGACGAGATCGTGGTGCGTCGCGGCAAGGGTACGGTGTCGGCGATGATGCGGCCCTTCGGCCTCGCGAGTCGCGTGGCCGTCGTGGGCGATGAGTTCGTGGTGGGCGAGGGCGAGCGCCACAGCTTCCGGCGCCATGCAGAGGATGGCCGGCTGCTCGCCATCTTCCGCCGCCCGGGCGCGCGCCTGCCGCTGGTGCCGGGCGACACCGCGCGCGAGCACGGTCTCCGCGTCGGCGCCGCACGCAGCGTGCGCGAGCGTGAGTCGATCGACGGCATCTGGCGCTCGCTGCCGTTTCCCGATTCGCTGCCGGCGCATGGCGAGATCCTGGCGGACCCGACCGGCGGCGTGTGGGTGCGCGACATCCGCCATGCCGGCGACGGCACGTCGAGCTACCAGGTGTACGCGAAGGACGGCACCTGGCTCGGTGCCGTACCGCTGCCGCCGCGCAGCACGCTGCTGTGGGTGGGGACGGACGCGGTGCTGCTGCGGCGGCTCGACGGCAATGACGTGGAGTTCGTCGCCGTGCACCGCCTCAGCCGCTGACGCGTCAATCGATGCGCGGCGGCTCGTCGAAGTACGCGGCGAGCCCGGCCAGCTGACGGTCGAGCTCGCCGCGCGAGCCGGCGAGGAACTGCACCACGAAACGCCGCACGGGATTCGTGATGCGGCCCCGCTCCACCAGCGTGAGCGCCACGCCTTCCGGCGCCCGCTCGATGATGTACTCCCACTCCGTCGGCGCCGGCTGCCGTTCCGGCGTGCGCAGCAGCAGGAGGTGCACCGGCGGATCCCACGCGGCGCTCTCCACCACCACGCCGACGCCGTCGTCGCGGATCTCGCGCCAGGCGGGATGCCCGTTGCGATCCTCGAGACGCTGCAGGTCGATGAGATCGGTGCGCCAGCGGCGCACCGCCGCCGAGTCGGTGAGGGCGAACCACACCGCCTCGGGCGTGCGCGACAGCACCAGCCGCCGCGTAATGTCGTAGCGTTCGGGCAGCAGCACGCCGCCCACGAACAGCGTGAGCGCCACCGCCACCACCCAGATCCACATCACGCTCGACCGCCGCACCCATGCTCCCCGCCGAAGTCGCGCGGAGAATGGGGCGGCGGCCGGTCGATGGCAAGCGGCTCAGCGGGCGCCGAGCGTCTCCGGTGCGGCGAGCTTGTTGAGTGCCGCCTCGACATCGGCCTGCGACACCTGGGTCGGCACGGTCCAGCGGCCGTTCTCCACGCTGCGCGTGGGCACCTTGACGTTCTGCACCTGGCCATCGGTGCCGATGCTCACGAGCGCCGTCACGCTTCCCTCGCCGGGCATGCCGGTGATCACGAGCACCCACGCGCCCTCCGACGGCCAGCTCTTCTTCAGTGCCAGCACGCCCTCGGTGGCGGTACGGTCGAAGGTGAGCGGCAGGCTCCGCCGCTGGCCCTTCACGATGCCTTCCGCGCGGCCCTCGACGGGGAATGGAATGGAGCGATCGTGGTGATAGGTGCGCACGACGAGGAAGGCGCCCTTCGTGCTCGGATCGAGCGGGTTGGCCGGCAACTCGATGGACAGCCACGGCGGTCCGGCCACCGAGGACGGCGCGGCGGCGAGCGAGAGCGTGGACGCGAGGGCGAGCGAGGCGAGGTGGGTGAGCAACATCGGGACCTCCTGGCGATGAGACGACATGCATGAGCACTGCATGCCTATCTGATGCCGCTCGCCCCGCTCGCGTTTAGGTCGACGTCCGCGCCAGGCTGCTTCACCACCGACACCTGCCCCTTGAAGCTGCGGGCCACGATCGACGCACCCCCATCTCCAGTGCTGAAGCGGCGCGAGGTTCCGCTGCCGCTGTCGAACTCCGACCGCACCGTGCCGGTGGGAGCCGCCAGCTCGAACGTCGCCGCGACGTCGGGCGGCACCCGCAGCTCCACGTCGCCCGAATGGCTCTGTGCCTCGAGCGTGCCGGCCCGATCCACGACGCCCTTGAACGACACCGCCCCCGAGACGCTCTCGAGCCGAGCCCGTCGCACGCGCGCCGCGCCGACGAAGATCTCGCCGCTCGTGGTCGTCACCTGCAGCTCGCCCCGCACGCCACGCACCACCACGGTGCCATCTGGCGTGCGCACCTCGACGCTGGCATGCGGTCCGACGATCTCCACGTTGCCCACGGCAGCGGCACCGCCACCGAACGTTTCCACCATCACGCGGCGCAGCGCGCCCTCCACCCGCACACGGCCGGTGGCGGCACTCACCTCGAGCTCGCCGTCGAGGCCCGTCGCGTCGAGTGCCCCGCCTCCGCGCACTTCGATCCGCGCGTGCCGCGGCACGAACACCTCGGCGGCGTCGGTGCCGGCTCCACTGCCGTCCACGCGGATGGCGTCCTTCGGTCCGGATACCGCAAGACGCGCCGCGCCGCGCACCGCGACGCTGTCGCGATCCCAGCCGTTGAGCACCAGCGGACCGGCGACGTTCACCAGCCGCACCACGGGGGTGCGCTGTGCGGCGAGCGGACCGGCGGCGACGACGAGGGCGGCGAGGAGCAGGAAGCGCACGCGATCCTCCTAGGTGCGGGGCAGGCGGGCCGCCTGCTGGAGCAGGGTGGTGCGCTGGCGCTGCACGAGGCGCAGCAGGGCCTGCATGTCGCCGTTGCCGGGATCCGCCGCGAGCGCACGCCGCGATTCGACGAGGGCGGAGTCGATGATGGCGAGATTGCGTCGAAGCGTCGCGATCGTCTCGGGCGAGAGCGAGCCCGGATCGTGCTCGAGTGAGGCCAGCAGCGCGGATTCCGCGCCGACGGTCGGATCTACGGCTGCGACCGGGACGGGCTCGGGCGCCGGCGCGTGCGAGAGACGTCGCAGCACGGCCCCTCCGAGCAGGAGAAGCGCGAGCGCCGCCGCGAGCGGCAGCCAGCGCGGCAGGCCGCGTCGGCGCGGCGTGAGACGTCGCTCGATACCGGGCCACAGGTCGCGAGGCGGCTCGATGCTCGCGGGCAGCTCGCGCACCAGCGGATCGAGTTCGGGGTCGCGGGCTTCGTCGTTCATCGCCCGAGCGCTACGCGCAGCAGCCGGCGCGCGCGGAAGAGTTGCGCCTTCGACGTTCCCTCGGCGATGCCGGTCATCATGGCGATCTCCGCATGCTGGTAACCCTCCATGTCGTGCAGCACGAACACCGTGCGAGCCCCGGGTGGCAGCCCTGCGATGGCCGCCTCGAGATCGAGTGTCAGTCCCGGATCCGTGGCGGACGCGCTCGCCAGGGCAACGGGCTCCTCGTCCAGCGTCACGCGCCGGTCCCGGCGCCACGCGGCGCGGCGGTCTGCCAGCACCACGTTGACCGCCAGCCGGTGCAGCCAGGTGCCGAAGGCGCTCTCGCCCCGGAACCCCGGCAGTCGCTCCCAGGCACGCACGAACACGTCCTGAGTGAGCTCGTCGGCCCGGGCCGCGTCGCCCTCGATCCGCAGGCAGAGCGCGTACACGCGCCCCACATGCAGGCGGTAGAGTCGGCCGAAGGCGTCGGTGTCGCCCGTCTGGGCACGGCGGACGAGCTCGCTCTGGCCGGCATCCACGCGCAGGTCGTCTCCCGGGGAAGGGGCGTCATCGACCATGAGATGCCGGCCGGGGCGGCAGGGTTTGAACCGCGCTCAGCGCTCGGGGCGGCGCACCAGGAAATACACCGGGATGCCGGCGAGGATGAGGAGCGCGCCGAACAGCGCGTTGCGTGGATTGGTCGCGATGGTGCCCGCCACCGCATACAGCCCCGCCGCGATGAACAGCAGCACCGACCACGGATAGAGCGGCGTGCGGAACGACGGCGCCTGCCCGTCGCGCCGGCGGAACACGAACAGCGTCGAGGCCACCAGCGCGAAGAAGAGCCAGTCGCCGAACGCCGCGTAGTCGAGCAGCTCGCCGTACGTGCCCGTGAGCACCAGCACCGCCGACCATGTGCCCTGCACGATCAGCGCGGCGACGGGCGTGCGATAGCGCGGGTGGAGCCGTGCCAGCGCCGCGAGCGCGGTGCCGTGGCGCGCCATCGCCTGGTAGACGCGCGGGCTCACCAGGATCACCACGTGCAGGAACCCGAAGGTGGACAGCGTGATGCCCAGCGCGATCGCCGTGCGGCCCCACGGCCCGAGCAGCACCGTCATCGCATCCGAGGCCGGCGCCGTGCTGGCGGCGAGCCCTTCGGCGCCGAGCGTCCGCAGGTACACGAGGTTCGCGGTGAGGTACACCACCACCACGATCCCCACCCCGAAGAGGAGCGCACGCGGCAGGTTGCGCTCGGCATCCACGATCTCCTCGGCGACGAAATTGGTCTGCTGCCATCCGCCGAAGGCGAAGAGCACCGGTACGAGCCCCGCCGCCGCGGCGAGGAACGGATGCGGCGGCATTGGCGGCGAGGGCGGTGGTGCCATCACGCGCCCGGCGAGCAGTGCACCGGCCACGATCAGCAGCGCGAGGGCCGCAAGCTTCAGCAGCGTGAAGACGTTGCCGGTGATGGCCGCGGGCGCCACGCCGAGCACGTTGATGAGGGTCAGCAGCACGATGGCGCCGAGGGCCAGTGGCATCGCGCTGCCGGCGGGCAGGCCGAAGAGGGACACGGCGTACGTGGCGAACGTGAGCGCCACCGCCGCGATCGCGCCGGAAGAGATCACGAGCAGCAGCGTCCACGCCTGCAGGAACGCGGGCAGCGGGCCGTAGGCCTCGCGCAGGTAGGCGTAGCCGCCGCCCGCCTCGGGCCGCCGGGCGCCCAGCTCGCCGAAGATGAACGCGCCCAGCACCGCCACCACCGCCCCCGCGAGCCACACGGCGAGGATGAGCGGCACCGACTGCACGCGTTGCGCGACGACGGCGGGATTGAGGAAGATGCCGGCGCCGATGATGCCGCCGACCACCATCATGGTCCCGGAGAAGAGCCCGACGCGTCGGGCGTAGGTGACCGGTGCGGCCGGGGGCATGCAGTGCCGATGAAGGAGGTGGTGAATAGTGCCGGGTGGTCCGTGGTGGGGCTAGGTCTTATCCTCCGCCCCCATGTCGAACCCCTCGCCATCCCGCGGTGCGCTCGTCGCGGCCTTCGCCGCCATCTACGTCGTCTGGGGCTCGACCTACCTCGGCATCGCCGTGGCGCTGGAGTCGCTGCCGCCGTTCACGCTGGCGGCGTTCCGGTTCCTCGTTGCGGGTGGCGCGCTGTCCATCTGGGCGCTGTCGCGTGGGGCCCCATGGCCGTCGACGCGGCAACTCGGGATGACGATGCTGCTCGGCTTTCTCTTCCTCGTCATCGGCAACGGCGCCGTGGTGTGGGCGGAGCAGCGCGTGCCGTCCGGCCTCGCCTCGCTGCTCGTCGCGGTAACGCCCATCTGGACAGCCCTCACGATCTGGGCCCTGCCGGGTGGTCGCGCTCCGACGGGCGGGATGATCCTGGGGCTCGTCACCGGCTTCGTCGGCACGGCCCTGCTCGTGGCGCCCGGCACGGTCGGAGGCACGCCCGTGGATCCGGCCGGTGCGGTGGCCCTCAACCTCGCGTCGCTGTCGTGGTCGCTGGGATCGGTGCTGACCCCGCGTCTCGACCTGCCGCGCTCGGGACCGCTGTCGGCCGGACTGCAGATGCTCTCGGCGGGGGTGATGCTCTTTCTTCTGGCGCTGGTGACTGGTGACCTCGCGCGATTCGATCCCGCGGCCGTGACGCTGCGCTCGTTCGCGGCGCTGGCCTATCTCACCGTCTTCGGCTCGCTGGTGGCGTTCAGTGCCTTCGCGTGGCTGCTGCAGGTGAGTACGCCGGCGCGTCTCTCCACGACGTCCTACGTCAACCCCATCGTGGCGGTGTTCCTCGGCTGGCTGCTGGCAAGCGAGCCGGTGAGCGTGCGCACGTTCGTCGCTGGCGCACTGATCGTTGGGGCCGTCGCGGTCATCGTCACGGTGCGCAGCCGCAGATAGCCCTCCGCAAAGGCAAGGCGTCGACGCGGACCTGCTGAACGCACAACGGGGAGCCTTTCGGCTCCCCGTCGTGTTTCCTGCGATCGTTCCGCTCAGTACAGCGGGGTCAACTCCACCCGGCGGTTCTCTGCCCGGCCGGTCTTGCTGGTGTTGTCCGCCACCGGCTTGTCCGGGCCGTAGCCCTTCGAGACGAGGCGATCCGGGTCGATGCCCTTGCTCTCGAGATACTTCTCCACCGCTGCGGCACGCTGCGCCGAGAGGCGGGTGTTGGTCTTCGCCGAGCCGGTGTTGTCCGTGTGGCCACCGACCTCGACGCGGAGCGACGGGACCTCGGTCATGACCGAGCTGAGCTCCGTCGCCACTTCATCCAGCGTCGCCTTCGACGCCTTCGTCAGGGTCGACTTGCCGGAGGCGAAGGTGACGCCCTTCAGCACCAGCGTGCCGTTCTCGCCCAGGACGCGGCAGCCGTTCGCGTCGACCTTGTTGCCCGCGTTGGTGCTCGGGCACTTGTCGTTGCAGTCCGGCACGCCGTCGTTGTCGGTGTCGCGCTGGCACGCGCTGCAGCCGTTGGCGTCGACCGTCTCGCCCTTCGCCGTGCTCGGGCAGCGATCGGCCGCGTTGCCTACGCCGTCGCCGTCATCGTCACGCGGGCAGCCGTTCTCGTCCACCGCCGTACCGGTCGGGGTGTTCGCGCACTTGTCGCGGCTGTTCATGACGCCGTCGCGATCGTCGTCCTTCTGGCTGTCGGAGCAGCCGCTGCCATCGACGGCCTCGCCGGCCGGCGTGTTCGGGCAGAGGTCGTTCGCGTTGATGACGCCGTCCTTGTCGTCATCCAGCGGGCAGCCCTTCTCGTCCACCGGCATGCCGGCGGGCGTGTTCGGGCACTGGTCGATCTTGTCCGGAACGCCGTCGAGGTCGGTGTCCTTCGGCTTCGGCTTCGGGAACATCAGCGAGAGGCCACCCTGCAGGCCCCAGTGATTGCCCCAATCCGAGTTCGACAGCGCGCTCGGCACCGAGCCGCCGTCGATGTACTCGTACGTGGCATCGATGCGCGCCTGGAGCAGGCCGCCGACGCCGAAGCGCAGGCCGACCAGGCCCATCGGGCCGATCTCGTCGCGATCCGAGCCGTACGTCGGCCCGAAGACCGGCGTGCCCGCGTCGTTCTCACCGCAGCTGCCCGACTCGGCGCCGAGGCACTGCAGGAGATTGATGTCGTCGGTGTAGGTGTTGTACGTCACGCCGGCGCCGAGCACGATGGCGACCGGAGCCATGTTGATGTTGTACTGGAGCAGCCCGTGCCCCGAGAACACATCGATGTTGTGATTGATGTCGATGCGCTTGGAATCCGTGCGCACCCACGAGCCCGAGCCTTCGATTTCCAGGTTTGGAAGGAGGAAGATGCCGAGCCGCCCACCCACGCCGGCGCGATCCTTCATTTCATAGCTATCGTCGAACCACGTCTGGCGCGCGAAGACGCCAATTTCCACCGTGCCGGGCTTCTGGGCCAGGGCGGGCATTGCCGCCATGACCAATGCCGCGGCCGACAAACACAACGATCGCATGAGCACTCCAAGGACTGGGGTGACAGGGGTTAGCGCCGTCATTGGGGGCCGACGACTCCGCGTCCAAAATACCTCCAAGTCTAGCACAGTCAATATGATCTCATGGTCCACACGTCTCGGACCGGCATCTAATCGGCCATGGGCGTGACCCAAGATCCGACAGTTTCAGACCTCTTGCGTTCTCGATTTTCTGAGATACTTTAGTACTCAACAATTCAGCGCTTGAGTATCTGATGCGACGCACAACCTCCTCGGCCGATCAACGGCTCGCCATGAGTGCCTGGGTGAAGCTCGCCCGGGCCGCCAACGCGGTCGGTGCCCGGCTCGCCCGGCGACTCGCCGAGTACGACCTGACGGAAAGCCAATTCGGGGTGCTCGATGCGCTTCACCACCTCGGACCGCTCCATCAGTCCGACCTGGCGCGGAAGATCCTCCGCACCACCGGCAATGTGACCCTTGTCGTGGACAATCTGGAGCGGCGAGGGCTGGTACAGCGGGAGCGGGGCGGAGCCGATCGCCGCTACGTGAAGGTCTCGCTGACGTCGGTGGGCGAGACCTTGATCAGCCAAGTCTTCCCCCAGCATGCCGACAATGTCGCGACACAGCTGGCGGTACTGTCGACCGACGAGCATCGACAACTCACCCGGCTCTGCCGGCGGCTGGCCGCGGGCTCCGGCTCGGACACAGAGCGCTGAACACGCAGGACCATTTCACCAGGACGGACACCATGCAGGGAATTCATCACGTCACCGCCATCTCCGGCGACCCCGCCGACACCGTGCGCCTCTATGGCGACGTGCTCGGGCTGCGGCTCGTCAAGCGGACCGTCAACTTTGACGATCCAGCCACATGGCATCTGTACTTCGGCGAGCGTACCGGTGCGCCGGGCAGCGCCATCACGTTCTTTCCCGTGGTGAACGGCTATCGCGGCCGCGTGGGCACAGGGCAGGTGGCCGTCACTTCGTTCGCCGTTCCGCCGGAGTCGCTGGGTTACTGGATGGAGCGGCTCGGTGCGCGCGGCATTGCCTTCGAGCACCCGGTCACACGCCTCGACGAGCGCGTGCTGGCGCTGCGCGATCGCGACGACATGCCCATCGAACTCGTCGCGACGCCGCGCGTGGCGGGCACGCCCGGCTGGGAGGGTCAGGCGGGCGTGCCGGTGGAGCATGCCGTTCGTGGCTTCCACGGCGTCACGATCTGGTCCGACGGGCCGGCGCCCGCCACCGAGGCGATCCTCACGGGCCACCTGGGCTTCCGCGAGGCGAGCGAGGCCGGCGGCACGCGCCGCTTCGTCACGGACGCGCCGATCGGCGGTGTGGTCGACGTGCGTCGCACCGACGGCTTCTGGCGCGGCGGCGGTGGCGTGGGCACGGTGCATCACATGGCCTTCCGCGCAGCCGACGACGCCCAGCAGCGTGTCGTGCGCGACGCGCTGCTGCGAGACGGCCTCCAGGTCACGACGGTGCAGGAGCGGCAGTACTTCCGCTCGATCTACTTCCGCGAGCCGGGCGGCGTGCTGTTCGAGGTGGCCACCGACACGCCGGGCTTCCTGATCGACGAGCCGGAAGCCACCCTCGGCTCGGAGCTCAAGCTGCCGCCGTGGCTGGAGGCGCAGCGCGCGCAGATCGCACGTGTGCTGCCACCGCTGCATCCGGCGCTCGCCGAAGCGGAGGGCGCATGACCACGACCGACCTGGGCTTCGTGCATCGCTTCGTTCCCGGCGAGGCGGGGATGCCCGTGCTGCTGCTGCTGCACGGTACGGGCGGCAACGAATCCGACCTGCTGCCGCTGGGCGCCGGGCTCCTGCCCGGCGCGGCACTGCTCAGTCCGCGAGGGCAAGTGCTGGAGCACGGCATGCCGCGCTTCTTCCGCCGGCTCGCCGAAGGCGTGTTCGACCAGGAGGACCTCTCGCGGCGCACCGACGATCTCGCGGGCTTCCTGCGCCGAGCGCGGGAAGCATACGCGCTGGGCGAGGCACCGCTGGTCGCGGTGGGCTACTCGAACGGCGCCAACATCGCTGCCAGCCTGCTGCTCAAGGGCACGGGCACGCTCGACGGCGCGGTGTTGCTGCGGCCGATGGTGCCGTTCGAGCCTGCGACGCCGGCAGCGCTCGACGGCATTCCTTCGCTGTTGCTCGCGGGACGCCAGGATCCCATCGCCGGCCAGACGCCGGCTCGGCTCGCCGAGCTGTTGCGTGAGGCAGGGAGTGACGTCGAGCTGGTGTGGCAGGAAACCGGGCACGGCTTGGTGCAAGCCGACGTGGATATCGCGTCGGACTGGCTGCGCACGCGCTTCGCCGATTCGGAATTTCTTCGCTGACGCCGCGCAGGAGCGGGTGAGTTTTTGCGGAGGTGATCCTCGCGGAGGCGGCGCCCCGTCCGCGTCGTATTCGTGCCCCGGCCGGGCGCTGCATGCCGGGGCTCGCGCGGAGGACAGCCCATGACCCCTGTGGCTCTCGAGCACGAGCGTCTCACCCGTGCCGACCGCCTCCTCCAGGAGATCGCCATCCGTCACGGTGTTCCGTCGAACGCGGCGGAGTCGGTGATGGCCGATCTCATCGATCGATTCCTCGTTGCGTACGTCCCCGAATCACGACCAGGCACCAGCAGCTCGCATGAAGTGGAGTACGCGTTCATGCCGTCGATGAGCGACGCACTCGACCTGCTCGGCAAGGTGATCAGCGAATCCAGCGATGGCGAGGGTGCCGCCGCCTACATTCACGACCTCGACGCGGGCATGCACTGACCGCGGGGCTTCTCAAACTGCCGATGGCCGGCTGCGCGCCGTTCGCCCGCAGCCGGCCATCGTCGCGTCGGGGTCAGCCTAGACGGGCTTGAGCCCGAGCCGGTCCGCGATGCGCACGATGTCGGCCAACGAGTCGGTGCCGAGCTTGGCCCGCACGCGGGCGCGGTGCGCCTTGATGGTGCGCTCGGTGGTGCCCAGCTTCGCGGCGATGGCCTTGTTGGCGAGGCCGGTGGACAGCAGGGCGAACACCTGATGCTCGCGCGGGGTGAGTCGCTTGACGAGGTTCTCGAGGGCCGCGATCTCGCCGCGATCCTGTCGGTCGGTCACGCTCATCTCGAGCGCGCGGCGCACCGCGAGGACCAGCGCCGCTTCCTCCACCGGCTTGGTGAGGAAGTCCACCGCCCCCTCGCGGAAGGCGTGCGCCGCCGAACGCACGTCGCCGTGGCCCGAGAGGAACAGGATCGGCAGCGACCGGCCGATCCCGGCCAGGTGCTGCTGCAGTGCGAGCCCATTCAGACCGGGCATCATCAGGTCGAGCACCGCGCATGCTGCACCATCATAGGGCGCGCGTGCGAGGAACGCCTCGGCGGAATCGAAGTCCTCGACCTGGAAGTTCCAGGTGAGCAGCAGGCGGCGCAGCGAGCGGCGCACCGTCGCGTCGTCGTCCACGAGGAATACCATGCCGGTCGGCGTGTTCACGCGGTGACCTCGGCGGCGGGCCAGTAGAAGGTGAATATGGCGCCGCCGCCCGGGCGATTGGCGGCTTCGATGCTGCCCCCACCTGCTTCGACGATCGACTGCGCGATGGAGAGCCCAAGCCCCAGGCCCTCCGTCTTCGTGGTGAAGAACGGCTCGAACATGCGGGGAAGCTCTCGGGCTGCGATGCCCGTGCCGGTGTCCGCCACGCTCACCTCCACGCCGCCCGCCCCGTGTTGGGTGGCGATCACGAGTTCCCGCGTCTGCGACTGCGCCATCGCGTCGAAGCCGTTGGTCATGAGGTTGATGAGCACCTGCTCGAGCTGCACCCGATCGCCCACCACGAGCATCTCCTCGGGCGACAACTGGAGCCGCACCTTCATGGCGCGTCGTGCCGCCGTTGCGGCCAGCAGTCGCTGCACGCCCCGAATCACCTCGTTGACGTCGAGCGTGCCGACGCCCTGAAGTTCCTTGCGCAGCAGGCCGCGGATGCGGCCGATGATTTCCGCAGCGCGCCGGTCGTCGTCCTGGATCTCGTCGAGGATCTCGCGCAGGTCGGCGACCGGCACGGGCGTGCGATCGACGAGCCGCGCCGCGGCCTGCGCGTTGGTGAGGATGGCCGCCAGCGGCTGGTTGAGCTCGTGCGCGATGGACGCCGCAAGGTCCGACACCGCCGCGACCCGAGCGATGTGCTCGACCTGGCTGCGTTGCTCCTCGGCGCGATGTTCCGCGCGCCGCCGCGCGGTGACGTCGAGGTGCGCAACGACGGCCCCACCCTCATAGCGGTCGAAGCGCTCCACGGTGACGGCGAACCAGTTCGCGCCGTCGCCCTGGGGCACGGCGTACTCGTGGGCGAAGCGCCGCTCTGCGCCATACAGCACCGCATCGAGGCCGCACGCGATGATGCCGGCGTCGGCGGCATGCCGCCCGCCAACCTCGCAGCACAGCATCGGATAGTCGTCACCGACGGCGCCCGCCACGAACGGCGAGGAGATGGTGTCGGCCGGCCGCTCCCAGGACTCGCTCACGCGCACCAGCGTGCCGCGGCGGTCCACGATGGCGACCCTGCTCGCCGCCGTCGCGATCATCGCGCTGGTGAAGGCCTCCTCCTTGAGGATCGCTTTCACCTCCCGCTCGCGCCCGATCGCCGTGGCGAAGATGCCGGCGGCCAGTTGCAGCTCGGCCACGAGGCCGAGGGGCCACGCGCGCTCGTGCGTCACGGTGCTGAAGCTGAGACAGCCCAGCGGAGTCGTCTCGTGAAAGAGGGGCACGAGCACCAGCGAGCGTGTGTGTGATCGGGTGAAGGAGGCGCGGTCGGCCGTATTGGGCGGCGAACTGTCGACGGTGCGCGAGAAGGCCACCACGTGGCCGCCCTGGATCAGCTCGAACGTGCCGGGAAAGTCGCGCTGCCCCAACGCCTCCGGCAGGGGATCGACCCCAGGCAGCGCCCAGCGGAACGGCACGAGAAGCCGGTCGTTGCCGGGCGCGAAGAGACTGAGCGACGCCCGCTCCGCGCCGAGCGTGTGCGCGAGGTGCTCGAGCCAGCGCTCCACATGCCCGTCCAGTTCCTCAGGTTTCATGTCGCGGAACGCCGCTTCCATCTCGGCCACCAGGCGGCCGGTGCGGAGGTTCTCCTCGAGTTCCTGCTGCGCGTGCTTGCGCTGCCGGCGGTTCACCAGCATCGCGAGGATGAGGCCGGTCTGGAGCACCAGCAGCAACGCGCCGCCGAGGATCCAGCGCCAGTAAGCTTCCAGCCGCGAGGCGCGGTGGAAGCGGAACTCCGTGCTGGGCGGAAGGCGTCGCTCCGGAATACCGAGCCGCTCAAGCTCGCGGCTGTCGACGACGGTGCGGAAGCCGGTGAAGCGCTCCGGTGGGACGGAGTCCGCCGAACCGGCGGCGATCACCCGGCGTGCCATGGTGCCGACCTGGTGACCCATCGCTTCGAAGCTTGCCGCCCAGCCGCCGGTCGCGCCTTGCCCGATGGCCGCCTCGCCGGAGGCGATGATCGGCACACGACTGGCCGGCGCGTAGGAGCGGATATGGTCGACCGGGACCCAGTACACTCCGGCATCGTCCCGCACGACGCTGTTGTCGTACACCACCGTGGAATCGGGCAGCTCGGCGACGCGTGCGCGCAGTTGGGGCATCGGCAGGCCGCGCAGGTCGAGCAGCGTGAACTCGCCGCGCTTGGCACGCTGCTCGAGCTCGAAGGTGATGCCGCGTGTCATGCCCCGCGTCACCGCATCGCCGACGAGTGCCACCCGCCGCAGGCCGGGCACGAGCGCGCGAGCCACCTCGAGCGTGGAGTCGGGGTCGACATCGACGGTGAGCCCCGTGACGTTCTCGTCCGACGGGATCGTCTGCAGCGCCTCGCGTCCGAGGCCCGTGATCAGGATGGGCACGCCCGGCCAGAGCGCGGCCCGCAGCTCCAGCGCCAGCGGCATCAGCGACCGTCCGGACACGACGAGGAGGTCGACCCGGTGGCCCGCGTACTTGGTGCCGAGCCATCGCTGCAGGGCCCGCAGGTAGTTCGGGCCGCCGAATCGCGTCAGGTCGAACGTCTCGGTGTACAGCACCGTCGAGCTGCTGCCGCCGGTCGAGTCGATGAGGGCCTGCCGCAGGGCGGTCGACCACGACACGTAGGCCGGACGCATCGGATCGCCCGGCTCCAGCAGGAGCACGGCCGGCTGGGACGCAGGTGGAGCGCCCTGCGCCGCTGCGCGCACCGGCGTCGTCGCGAGCGCGGCGATGCACGCCAATGTGGCGCCGCGCCAAGCGGCGAGGCGGCCGCTCCGGCCCTTCGCTGGGATCATCGACACGTCCAGTAAGGAAGCAGGCCCCGGGCGCGGTGGCCACCCTGCCGCGGGCGGCGCGCTCCCTTGCGCCAGCGGCGGATTTGTTGCATGTTTATGCATTATGCATACTTCCCAGCGCCTCGTCGCCCTCGCCTTCTCCGGCGGCCTCGACACCTCGTTCTGCGTGCCCCGCCTGATGGCGGATGGCTGGACCGTGCACACGGTCTTCGTGAACACCGGCGGCACCACCCCCGAGGAGCGCGAGGCGATCCGTCGCCAGGCGATCGCGGTCGGCGCCGCCGAGCACCATGAAATCGACGCGCGGGCCCGGGTGTTCGATCGCTTCGTGCGCTACCTCATCCAGGGCAACATCCTCCGGGGCGAGGTCTATCCGCTGAGCGTTTCGGCCGAGCGCACCCAGCAGGCGCTGTCGGTGATCGAGGTGGCGCGGCAGATCGGCGCGACGGCGGTCGGGCACGGCTCCACTGGTGCCGGCAACGACCAGGTGCGTTTCGACGTGGCGCTCCGCGTGCTGGCACCGGAACTGGAAATCCTCGCGCCCATCCGCACCGAGAACGTGCAGCGCGCCGACTCCATCGCCTACCTCGAGGCGCGCGGCCTGCCCGTGCCGGTGAAGGCGGGTGCCTACAGCATCAACCGCGGCCTGTGGGGAACGACCTACGGTGGCGGCTGGACGCACGATACGTGGGCGGGCCCGCCGGCCGAGTTGCTCGATCCGCCAGCCGACGCGCCGGCGGCGCGTGAGATCGTGATCGCCTGGGAACTGGGCCTTCCCATGTCGATCGACGGCCAGGCGCTTGGCGGCGCCGAGCTCGTCGACCATCTCGGTGACCTGTGCGCGAGCTACGGCATCGGCTTCAACATCCACGTCGGCGAAACGGCGCTCGGCATCAAGGGGCGCATCGGCTTCGAGGCGGGCTCGGCCGTGCTGCTCATCGCGGCACACCGTGAGCTGGAGAAGCTCGTGCTCACCAAATGGCAGACGTTCTGGAAGGACCAGCTCGGCCGCTTCTACGGCGACCGCCTGCACGAGGGACACTACTTCGATCCCGCGCTGCGCGACATCGAGGCGCTGCTCACCAGCTCGCAGCAGCGCGTCACGGGCGAGACCCGCGTGCGCCTCTCGCCGGGACGCTACCAGGTCACCGGTACGCGGAGCCCGTTTTCCATGATGGACCCCGCCGTTGCGACGTACGGCGAGGACAACCGCCTCTGGACGGGCGAGGAAGCGAAGAGCTTCTCGCGCGTCGCGGCAATCCCCTCACTGCTCGCGATGCGCGCGGGAGCGGCCCGATGATCACGACCCGCGTGAAGCTCGACAGGATCTCCTCCTCCACCCGCAATGCGGCGCTCGCGGGCGAGGTGATCGTGGGCGACGAGATCGTGGCGCAGGAAGGCTACGTGCTCGCGGTGCGCATCAAGCACGACAAGAGCAGCTACAACGAGGTCGAGGACCTGGCCGGCCGCATGGTGAAGCTGCGCGCGGGCGACATTCTGGCGGGCGTGCTGGGTACCCGGCGGGCGCTCCGCGGCTACGCCGGCGTGGTGCCCGCCACCATCGCCGTCGGCGACACCATCGAGGTGCTCAACCTCGGCGGCATCCTGGGCCGGTGCACGTCCGCGAATCCCGACATCGGCCAGCCGTTCCAGGCCGAGGTGCTCGGGGCCGTCCTCTCGTTCCCGGAACTGGGCGACCGCATCGGCCGGCCGGCGCACATCAAGGATCGCGCGGTGCCGACGGCCGATCATCTCGACGTCGAGGTGCCGGTGGTCTACGTCGCCGGCACGTGCATGAACGCGGGCAAGACGGTGGCGGCCACCGAACTGGTGCGCGGCCTCGCACGGAGCGGCCTGCGCGTGGCGGCGGCCAAGCTCACCGGCGTGTCGCTCATGCGCGACGCGCTCTCCATGGTGGATGCCGGGGCGGTGAAGGCGCTCACGTTCAACGACATCGGCATCGCGAGCACGCACGCGGGCGTCACCGTGGCGTCGGCGAAGGGCATCATGAACCGGCTGGGCGATGCGAAGCCCGACGTGATCGTGGCCGAGCTGGGCGACGGCATACTGGGCGAGTACGGCGTGCAGGACATCCTGGCCGACTCGGAGCTGATGCAGGTCGGGGCCGCGTACGTCATGGCGGCGCCGGATCCGGTGGCGTGCTGGGGAGCCAAGGAGCTCATGCAGAAGAACTTCGGGCTGCCCGTGACGGTGGTCACGGGCCCCGCCACCGACAACGAGGTGGGCCGCGACTACGTGGTCGCCGAGCTCGGCCTGCCGGCGCACAACGCCCGGCGCGACGCCGAGGGTCTCGTAAGGGTGGTGCGCGAGTCGATGGATGCCTGGCGAGCAGCGCGCCCGGTGCTCGCGGCCGTGGCGAGCTGACGGTGAAGGTCGCGGTCATCGGGGCCGCCGGCTACGTCGGCGGCGAGCTGCTTCGGCTGGTGCTGGGCCATCCCGACGTGACGTCGTGGGTGGCCACGAGCCGCAGCCAGGCCGGAAAGCCGGTGGGCGAGGTGCATCCGCAGCTGCGGGCACTCAGCGACCAGCGCTTCGAGGCGCTTGCCCCCGCGGATGCGGCAGTCGGCGCGGATGTGGTGTTTCTCTCGCTCGAGCACGGCGAATCGTCGAAGCTGGCGCGCGACATCCTCGCCGCCAAGCCGGGACTGGTCGTGGATCTCGCCGCCGACTTCCGCGTGCAGGACCTGGCGTTGCATGAGGCGCACTACGGCGCCCATCCGGCCGCCGACCTGGTGGCGCAGTTCCGCTACGGTCTCGCCGACGTCGAGGGCGAGCGCCTGCGCGGTGCCGCCGCCATCGCGGCGCCCGGGTGCTTCGCCACGGCGGCGCAGCTCGCGCTGTATCCGCTCGCGCCGCTGCCCCTCGCCACGCCGGCGCTCTTCGCCATAACGGGCTCCAGCGGTGCCGGAGTGCACGCGAAGCCCACCACGCACCATCCCGCGCGGGCGCACAACCTGTTCGCCTATGCCGTGATGTCGCATCGTCATGAGGCCGAGGTGCTCGGCAGCTGGCGCGCCTGGACGGGGTTGCGCCATGCGCAGGCGCGGCTCATGGTGCACAGCGGGCCCTTCGTGCGCGGCATCCACCTCACGCTGCACGCACAAGCGGCGCCGGGCACCGAGCTGCCGGAGGCGGGTCCGCTCTATCGCGAGATTTTTGCGGGGCGGCCGTTCGTGCGCGTGCTGGCGCAGCCGCCGGAACTCACGCACGTGGTGGGCACCAACGAAGCACAGCTCTTCGCGGTCACGTCGCCCGACCGGCGGGAGATCCAGGTGATGGTGGTGATCGACAACCTGGTGAAGGGGGCCGGCGGACAGGCGGTGCAGGGGATGAACCTGGCGCTCGGGATCCCGGAGACGCGGGGCTTGCTTGGTGGCGGCATCTGGCCGGTCTGACCTGGGAGACGACATGACCACGACGACTGGCTCCGCCCTGCTTCCCGTCTACGCCCAGTTTCCCCTGCGTGCCGTGTCCGGTCACGGCTCGTGGATCGTGGACGAGCACGGCGAGCGCTGGCTCGACGCCTATGGCGGGCACGCCGTGGCGAGCACGGGCCACAGCCATCCGCACGTGGTGCAGGCCATCGCGGAGCAGGCAGGCCAGCTTCTCTTCTACTCGACCGTGCTGCCGCACCCGCTGCGCGAGCGCATGGCCGAGCGGCTGGTGGCGCACATGCCGGAAGGGGTGTCGCACGCCTTCTTCTGCAACTCGGGAGCGGAGGCCAACGAGAACGCGATGCACCTGGCGCGGAAGCGCACGGGCCGGCAGCGCATCGTGTCGGTGGCCGGCGGCTGGCACGGCCGCAGCGTGGCGTGCTGTGCGGTGACCGACGGCGCCAGGTATGAGATCGGTGCCATACGCGCCGGGATGCCACTCTCGACGAAGGTGCCGTTCAACGACGTCGCTGCGCTCCGACTGGCGATGGACGAGACGGTGGCGGCGCTCATCGTCGAGCCGGTGCAGGGCATGTCCGGCGCGCGACACTGCTCGCGCGAGTTCCTGCACGCGGCACGCGAGGCGTGCACGCAGGCAGGCGCGGCGCTGATCTTCGACGAGATCCAGTGCGGCGTGGGCCGCGTGGGCGCCTTCACGGCGGCGGAGCTCTACGGCGTCGTGCCGGATGCCATCACGATGGCCAAGGGTATCGCGTCGGGTTTCCCGATGGCGGCCCTGGTGGTGAGTGACTTCCTCGCCGAGGGTGTCAGCACCGGCGATCTGGGAAGCACGTTCGGTGGCGGGCCCCTCGCATGCGCGGCCGGTCTCGCGACCCTCGACGTGATCGAGCAGGAGCACATGGTGGAGAATGCGGCCGCCGTGGGCGCCTACCTGCGCTACCATGCGCTCGCGATGGGTCTCGAGGTGCAGGGCCATGGCCTGCTGCTCGGCCTGCGGCTGCCGAAGCCGGCGGCGGAGGTGCAGAAGCAGCTCTTCGCGCGGCGCATCCTCACGGGCACCGCGGGCGATCCGGCGATCCTGCGTCTGCTGCCCCCGCTCTCCTTCTCGCAGGGCGAGGCGCAGTTGCTCCTCGCGGGCCTGCGCGAGGCACTGGCGTGACCCAGGTGGCCGGGCAGGACGTCCTGCTCGAGGTGGACGACAGCGGCGCGGGCCTGCCCGCCGTGCTGTTCGTGCATTCGCTGGCCGGTCGCATCGGCTTCTGGAAGCCGGTGCTGCATCACGTGCGCAAGCGGCATCGTGCGGTGGCCTACGACCAGCGCGGTCACGGCGCGAGCGAGCACGGGCCCGAGGCGCACTGGACGCTCGACGACTTCGCCCGCGACGTGCTCGCCGTGGCCGACGCGCGAGGCCTGGATCGTTTCGTACTAGTGGGGCACAGCTTCGGTGCCACGGTGGCGATGGCCGCGGCCGCGATGGCGCCGGAGCGCGTGCTGAAGCAGGTGCTCGTCGATCCGAGCGGCAGCTTCGCCGAGGTGACACCGGCGTCGCTCGACGAGTTCGCGGCGTCGGTCGAGGGCGAGGGCGGTGTCGAGATGGTGCGTGACGCGTACGTCGCGAATCTCGGACGGGCGCGGCTGCCGACGAAGGCGGCCGTCATCTCGAGCCTCGCGGCGACACCGCGTCGGGTGGTGGCGGCGGGCTACCGCGCCCTCTTCATCGCCGACCCGTCGGCGCTGCTGGCGCGCTACGGCGGGCCGGTGACGCTCATCACGGACGAGGAGAACACCTCGCCCTACAGCCTGCGCGCGCAGCATCCCGAGCTGGCGGTGTTCCAGATGCCCGAGGTGAGCCACTGGCTCACGCTCGACGACCCGGATGGATTCTGCGCCATCCTCGACGCGGTGCTGGCGGGAACCCACGACCACCCTGTGGAGCCCACGTGAAGACCGATTTCCTCTCGATGGAATCCTGGGGCCAGGAGCGCTGCCTCGCGCTGCTCGACCTCGCAGAGCGCATCAAGCGCGGCGAGATCTCGGGCGGGCTCGAGAAGCGGATCATGGCGCTCGTGTTCATGGACCCGAGCCTGCGCACCCGCGCCAGCTTCGAGGCCGCGATGTTCCTGCACGGCGGTCACGGCATCGTGCTCGAGCCGGGCAAGGGCAGCTGGTCGCTGGAGACGGAACCGGGCGCGGTGATGGACGGCACCAGCGTCGAGCACATCAAGGACGCCGCACGCGTGCTCGGCCGCTACGCCGACGTGCTGGGCGTCCGCACCTTCCCGCGGGGCGACGATTGGTCGGTGGTGCGCGAGGACCTCGTGATCAAGCGCTTCGCCGAGTACTGCGAGAAGCCCATCATCAACCTCGAGAGCAACCGCCGGCACCCGTGCCAGGGCCTGGCCGATGCGCTCACGCTGCGGGAGAAGCTGGGCGACCCGCGCGGCAAGCGCTTCGTGCTCTACTGGGGCTGGCATCCGAAGGCGCTGCCCACCGCCGTGCCGGCGAGCGCTGCGATTTCGGCGGCGATGATGGGCATGGAGATCGTCATCGCGCGGCCCGAGGGCTACGAGCTCGATCCCGAGGACACCGCGCTCGTGCGCCAGCTCGCGCGGCAGAACGGCGCCATGCTCCACATCCACAACGACCCCGACGACGCACTCGTGGGCGCCGACGTGGTCTACGTGAAGTCGTGGGGCTCGGTGAAGCACTTCGGCAAGCCGGACGAGGAGGGCGCGCTGCGCGCCGGGTTGCGCGACTGGCGGCTCACCTCGTCGCGCATGCGTGCCACCCGCGGCGGCCGGGCGCAGGTGATGCATTGCCTGCCGGTGCGCCGCAACGTGGAGCTGGACGATGATGTCATCGATGGACCGACCTCGGCGGTGGTGGACGAGGCGGAGAATCGGCTGCACGTCCAGCGGGCGCTGCTGCTGGAAATGATCGGCACCACCACACGGGGAGACAGAGCGTGACCATCGACGCATCGAAGGGCATCACCGGCCTCAAGGGCGCGCTCCGCTACGTGCGGGCATACCGGGATCGCGTATTCGTGGTGAAGCTTGGCGGCGATGTGCTGAGCGATCCCGCCATCCTCGACGGCGTCTCGGCGCAGCTCGGGCTGCTGTCGTCGCTCGGCATCCGGCTCGTGGTGGTGCACGGCGGCGGGCCGCAGGCCACGGCGCTCTCGCGGCGCCTGGGCGTCGAGCCCACCATCGTGGCCGGCCGTCGGGTCACCGACGACTCGGCGCTCGACGTGGCGAAGATGGTCTACGGCGGCATGCTGAACACCGACCTGGTCGCGGCACTGCGCGAGCACCGGCTGCAGGCCGTGGGCCTCTCGGGCGTCGACGCCGACCTCATCCTGGCGAAGCGCCGCCCGCCGGTGAGCGTGGTGGACGACGCCGGCAAGACCCGTACGGTGGACTACGGCCACGTCGGCGACATCGAGCGGGTGGACCCGCGCGTGCTGTACACGCTGGTCGAGGCACGGTTCATCCCGGTCGTGGCAAGCCTCGCCGGCGACGACGAGGGCAACGTCTACAACGTCAACGCCGACACCGTCGCCGAGTCGATCGCGGTGGCCACGCAGGCGATGAAGCTCATCTTCATGACGGGGGCACCAGGCGTGCTCCGCGACCGCAACGATCCATCGTCGCTCGTCACCTTCGCCGACCCGGACGACCTCACGAGCCTCATGGCGAGCGGGGCGCTGGTGGGCGGCATGCGGCCCAAGGTGGAGGCCTGCATCCGCGCCGCGACGAGCGGTGTCGAGCGGACGCACATCATCGACGGTCGCGCGCCCGACGCGCTGCTGCTCGAGGTGTTCACGGGCGCGGGCTGCGGCACCATGATCGTGGGACGGAAGGAGAAGGCCACCTA
>JBJMOZ010000081.1:0-3658 GCA_045803465.1 Gemmatimonadales bacterium
GGAGGTCGTAGTAGGGAACGACGTTCGAGCCAAGCAGGCCCCCGGCATAGGGGAACAGGCGTCGCGGCGCACCGGGCGCGAACGTGGCGCCCGGGGTCACCGGCACCGACATCATGTCGCCGGCCGGTGCCTCGTAGAACAGCTCGCGGCCGCTGTGAGCCCAGCGAGCGGCCGAGCCGCCGGTGGTCGAGACCTGCCACCGGCCAGCGCTGGTGTTGGGGAAGGGCCGCACGAAGATCTCGTCCCGTCCCGATTCGTTCGACGTGTACGCCAGCCACTTGCCGTCCGGCGAGAGGGCGGCGGCCTGTTCCTGGAACGCCCCCGTAAGCAGCGGGACGGGGACGCTGTCGCGTCCGAGCCGGATCCCGTACACGTCCCGGTTCCCGGAGCCCACCACGACGCGGTAGACGAGCCACTGACCGTCACGTGACAGCGACGCCTCCGCGATCGGGCGACCGGGCACGCGCCACAGCTGTTCCGCGGCGGAGCTGCCGTCCGCCTTCTGCAGCCAGACCGACTCGGGCGAACTGTCCCGGGTCGCGATGTAGAGCAGCGAGCGGCCATCCGGCGTCCAGCGTGGGCGCATCGCGTTGCGGGTGTCGAACGTCAGCCGGGAGAATGGGCCGTCCGGGAGCTGCTTCACCCAGAGGTCGGGGGCGGTCGCGCCGAGGACGTCGAGTGCCACGCGGCGGCCGTCCGGCGACACGTTCAACGCGCGATTGGCGACGGGATTGTACGTGAGCGGTGGCTTGAGCTGGGTGATCGCGCCGTCTCGGCTGACGATGACCACTTCAGCGACCCCGCCGCTCGACGCCGCCACACCTGGCACGTACGCGAGGGTGCCGGTCCGGGAGATGGCCACGTCCGCCGAGCCGAAGGACTTGGTCATCACGCCCTCGAAGAGGGGCACGGCCGGTCCGGTGAATTCGAGGGCATCCTGGTCGAAGGCGGCGGCCATCATCGCACCGTCGGAGCGCAGGAACACCAGGTAGCCGGGGGCCACGTAGCGCGCCATCAGCCCCTTGCCCAGCACGTGGCGCCGCTTCGAGGCGAGATCGTACGCCACGATCTCGAAGTCGGCCGCAGTCATCGAGCGGCGCGAGCGGAACACGACGGCCTTGCCGTTCGGCAGCACATCGGGCCAGGCGGCCCCGAGCTCGCCGGCTGTCGAGTCGAGCGGCACGGTCAGCTCGGGGATTCCACCATCGGCCCGGATGCGACTGAGCCCGTTGCGGGCATCATCGAAGTAGATCCACCCGTCCGCTCCCCAGGCACCGCCACCGCCAGCGCCGACACCGGGGTTGGCCAGCGTGATCGGCGGTCCGCCCGTCACGGGCACGATCCGCAGTTCGACGTTGAGCGTCGCGCTGTAGCCGATCCGCCTCCCGTCCGGCGAGAAGAACGGATTGCTGGCGCCGATCGTCCCGGGCAGCGGCGTGGCGTCCAGGTGATCCCGCTCGCGGACCCACAACTGGTCCCCGCCGTCGCCGGGACCGACATAGACCATGCGCTTGCCGTCAGGGGAGAACGCGATGTTCACGCCGAGGACGCCCTGCCGCATGGTCTGGGTGGGTGGCAGGCCCAAGCTGTATCGAACGACCGGCTGGGGCGGTACCGGGCGACGCCAGACCCACGCTGCGACACCCAGCGACGCGAGCGCGACGACGCTCGCCGCGACGGCCAGCGTCCGCCAGCGAGTATCGCGCGACGCGCGCGGCGCGCCGGGAGTCGCCAGCAGCTGGGTGGTGAGCGCCTCGCCCGAGCTCCAGCCGGGCGTGGTGAGCGCCTTGGCGAACTCGGCTGCGGTGGCGAAGCGATCCGCCGGCAGCTTGTTGAGCGCCTTCTGGATCGCCGCGGCCACGTTCGCGGGCACCGTGTCACGGTGCACGGTCACCGGTATCGGTTTCTCGGTGAGCACCTTGGCCACGATCGCCTGCGCCGTGCTGCCGAGATACGGCGGATCGCCCACGAGCATCTCGTACAGCATCGTGCCGAGCGAATACACGTCGCTGCGCGCATCCACCTCGCGGTCCCCCATGGCCTGCTCGGGGCTCATGTAGGCGGGTGTGCCGAGGCTCATGCCGGTCGCGGTCATGCGGCTCGCCCCGGCGTGGCTCGCGGCGAGCGCGATGCCGAAGTCGGCCACGAGCGCCGTGCCGTCGTGCAGCAGCACGTTCTCGGGCTTGATGTCGCGGTGCACCACGCCGTGGCGGTGCGCGTAGTCGAGCGCACTGGCCACCTGGCCGGCGAGCCGGATGGCCTCCTCGACGCCGAGCTGCTTCTCGCGCGTCATCCTGGTGCGCAACGATTCGCCCTCGACCAGGGGCATCACGTAGAAGAGAAGTCCGTCGGCCGCGCCCGAATCGAACAGCGGCAGGATGTGCGGATGCTGCAGGTTGGCCGTGACCTTGATCTCGGCGAGGAATCGCTCGCCGCCGATGACGGCGCTGAGTTCGGGGTGAAGGACCTTGATCGCCACCTTGCGGTCGTGCTTGAAATCCTGCGCGAGGTAGACCGTGGCCATGCCACCCTGGCCCAGCTCGCGCTCGAGGCGGTAGCGCTCGGTGAGCGCCGTCGAAAGTCGCTGGCTGACGTCCGTCATCTCATGGCACTTTCGTGAAGGCAGCGCGGCTCGGCGCGCTGCGGCGACCAGCTACTTCGCTTGCAGCTGCCGTCGCAGCTCGTCGAACCAGTTCAGCGTGACGAACAGCGGCGCCTCGCGGACGCCGCGCTCGCGCACCCGCTTCGCCATGATGAATCGCTTCCCGTCGGGTGAGATGTCGTAGGGCGTGTAGTACTCGCGGCCGGTGGGGTAGGTGTCTTCGTCCAGCCGGAAGAGCACCCGCTGTTCCCCCAGCCGCAGCTCGGCGCCCGACGCGACGGGGACCACGACCATTTCTCGATCGCTGTTGAGGAAGAACAGTTCACGGCCGTCACGCGTCCACAGCGGCGCAACGCCACCGCTGGTCGAGACCTGGGTGCGGGCGCGGCCCACGTCGGGGAAGGGGCGGATGAAGAGTTCGGGACGACCCGTCTCGTCGGACACGTAGGCCAGCCAGCGCCCGTCGGGCGAGAGCGCGATCTCCGATTCGTCGTAAATCGTCGCGATCAGCGGAGCGAGTGCGGAGTCCACCCCGATGCGCATCGCGCCGATGTCGCGCGCGCCGGCCTGGTTGATCTGGCCGCCCTTCCGGCCGAGGAGCCACTGGCCATCCTTCGACACCTGGCTCTCGAAGATGTCGCCTGCCAGCACGAGCTCGTCGGTGCCGGTGCCGTCGGCCGGCCGCCGATACAGGCCGCGCCCGCGCTGATTGGACGTGAACAGCAGGGTGCGGCCATCGGGCATCCAGCGCGGGCGGTATTCGGAGGTGCTGTCGAACGTCACGCGCTGCGCGGGACCTGTCGGAAGCTGCTTCACCCAGATGTCGTCACCCGCCTCCGTGGCGAGCCCGATGGCCAGGCGCGTGCCATCCGGCGACAGTGACCAGCCGGCGTTGCCACCGAAGACGACGTGCCGGAACGTCCACTTGGCGTCCACGAGCGACTGGGCACCGGCGCGATCCATCCAGACGAGCTGGTAGCGCGCGAGCAGGGCGCCGGTCGCGCCCTTGCGGTACACCAGCGTGCCTTCGGCCGAGAGCGCGATGAGTGGATAGGC
>JBJMOZ010000127.1:0-4716 GCA_045803465.1 Gemmatimonadales bacterium
GATCGGTGGCGGCGCGGCTTCGCGAGATGCAGACTGCGCTCGGGCTCGGCGGCGAGGTGACGGTGGAGCTGGTGGCGCGCCAGCCGGAGGTGCTCGGCTCGGAAGCCAACGGCGCCGGCGAGATCGCCTGGTCCGAGGTCGAACCGATCTTGGCTCGAGCCGGCGCGGAGTGCGGGGCCATGCGGGCCCGAGAGGGGAAGGCGCTGACCCAGGAGCTGGCTCACCGGCTCGAGCTGCTGGAGCGGTCCGCTCGAGAGATCGCAGACCGGGCGCCGGAACGGCTGGTGCGCGAGCGAGACCGCCTTCGCGTTTCGGTCGCGCAGTTGCTCGACGGCCGCGCGCTCGACGAGGTGCGGGTCGCGCAGGAGATCGCCCTCCTGGCCGACAAGATGGACATCACCGAGGAGCTGGTGCGGTTTCGGGCCCACGTGTCGGCCTGTCGTGCCGCGCTCGGCGAGACGAAGGCCATCGGCCGGCAACTCGGCTTCCTGGCGCAGGAGCTCGGCCGCGAAGTGAACACGATGGGCTCCAAGGCGAACGACGCGGTGATCCAGCAGCACGTCATCGCGATGAAGGGTGAGCTGGAGAAGTTTCGCGAGCAGCTGGAGAATCTCGAGTGACGCCGTTCCTGCTCGTGCTCTCGTCGCCGTCCGGCGGCGGCAAGACGACGATCGCGAAGCGGCTGCTCGCCGCCCGCGCCGACGTCGGGTACTCGATCTCGGCCACCACGCGCTCACCGCGTGCGGGCGAGCGCGACGGAGTGGACTACCACTTCCTGTCGTGCGACGAGTTCGAGCGGCGCCGGGACGCGGGCGAGTTCGCCGAGTGGGCGAAGTACAACGGTCAGCTCTACGGCACGCTCACGCGGGAGCTGGAGCGGGTGGCGGCCACGGGCAGGCACGCGGTGCTCGACATCGACGTCGAGGGCGCCAGGCAGCTGCGGCGCTCGGTACCCGACGGGGTGCACGTCTTCGTCCTGCCGCCCTCGGCGGAAGTACTGGCGGCAAGGCTCAAGGGCCGCAACAGCGAGTCGCCGGAGCAGGTACGCCGGCGGCTGGAGCACGCGGCGGCGGAAATCGCCGCGGCAGGGGAGTACGACTACATCGTGGTGAATGACGATCTGGACGCCGCGGTCCGCCAGGTCGAGGCCATCATCGACGCCGAGTGCCACCGAGCGATCCGACTGGGCACGCTGCCCCAGCAGCTCGAGCGGTTGCGGCGCGCGGTGACGGCGGAAGCGACCGGTATCACGACCGCTGGCGCAGGCGCTTAAGGAGGCAGGATGCGGATCTGGACCCCGTTGGAAGTGGCGAAGCAGGCGGGCAACAAGTACCTCGGCGTGCTGGTCGCGGCGAAGTTCGCGCGCTACCTGAACGACTTCCCGCGCGATCACCTGCAGCTCGAAGAGAAGCTCACGACGCGCTCGCTGGACGAGCTCGCCAAGGGACAGCTCAACTACAAGCTCCTGCGCCGGCGTCGCTCGGAGGCCTGAGCATGTGGTCCGACCGGCACGTCGTCCTCGGCGTGTCGGGCGGGATCGCCTCCTACAAGAGCTGCTTCCTCGCCCGGCTGCTGACCGAGGCGGGGGCACGGGTCGATGTCGTGATGACCCGTTCCGCCGCGGAATTCGTGCGACCGGTCACTTTCGAGGCGCTCACCGGGCGCCCCGTCCTCTCCTCGCTGTGGGAGAAGGACGGGGCGCTCGCCCATGTCCGCTGGGGCCAGCAGGCCGACCTCATCCTCGTTGCGCCGGCCACGGCCCAGCTCATCGCCCGCATGGCGCAGGGACTGGCCGACGACGCCCTGACCGCCCTGCTGCTCGCCTCCACGGCGCCGATCGTCCTCGCCCCGGCGATGAACGACGAGATGTTCGCGCACCCCCAGACTCGGGCCAACCTTGCCTGCCTGCGGGAACGGGGTATCTCCATCATAGGCCCCGAGACGGGTGCCTTGGCGGAAGGACCATCCGATCGCCCGGGCCGCATGAGCGAGCCGACCACGATCCTGGCCCATGCCGCCCGACGCCTGTCGATG
Source organism: Gemmatimonadales bacterium (assembly GCA_045803465.1). Taxonomy (GTDB): domain Bacteria; phylum Gemmatimonadota; class Gemmatimonadetes; order Gemmatimonadales; family GWC2-71-9; genus JAGGAG01. The sequence goes on from JBJMOZ010000127.1 coordinate 2,035, forward strand.
GGCGGCCCGCTCGACGGCAAGCGCGTCGTGGTGACGGCGGGCCCGACCCGCGAGCCCATCGATCCGGTTCGGGTCGTGACCAACCGCTCGAGCGGCAAGATGGGCTATCGCATCGCCGAGGTCGCGTGGCAGCGCGGCGCCGACGTGCTGCTCATATCGGGGCCCGTCGGTCTGGATCCGCCGCCCGGCGTCACGGTGGATCGGGTGGAGACGACGGCGCCGATGGAGCAGGCGGTCGCGGCCGCGTTGCCGACGACGGACCTGCTCGTGATGGCGGCCGCACCGGCCGATTTCCGGCCGGCCGCACCGACGCGAACCAAGCGGCAGCGCTCGGCGGGCGCGCTGCAGCTGCAGCTGGAGCCGACGCGCGACATCCTGCAGGCCACCCTCGAGGCGCGCAAGCCGGGCAGCCTGATGGTCGGGTTCGCGCTCGAGACGGGCGACGCGGAATCGCGTGGCCGCACCAAGCTCGAGCGCAAGCAGCTCGATCTGGTCGTCGTGAACGACGCGCTCGAGCCGGGCGCGGGCTTCGAGGTGGATACCAACCGCGTCACGCTGCTCGACCGCTTCGGCGAGCGCGTGGTGGTGCCGCTGCAGGACAAGCGTGCGGTGGCTGGCGCGATCCTGGACGCGGTGGAGCAGCTGCTTGGCTGACGATCTGCGGCGGCGCTATCTCGCGCAGCAGGCGGAACTCGGTGGCAACGAAGTGATCCTGCCCGGCACGCTCGTGCCCGCGGCGGTGGAGGATACGGACGTGACGGCGAAGAAGGCGGGACGTGCGCGGGCGGTCGAGAAGAAGGCTCCGGCAAAGACGCACGGCGACAAGCTCGACAAGGCGAAACCCGAGAAGTCGGCCAAGGGCAAGTCGTGGCGCGATGGGGCACCGGCAATTCCGGGGCCGGGTCTGGAGATCGTCACCGACGACGTGCTGCTCGAGAACGAATTCCGCGAGCTGCCCACGTTGAAGGCGGTGGCCGACATGATCGCGGGGTGCCCGCGCTGCAGTCTTGCGGAGAGTCGCACGCGTACCGTGCCCGGCGAGGGAAATCCGAAGGCGAGGCTGATGCTCGTCGGTGAAGGCCCCGGCGCGACCGAGGACCAGACCGGACGGCCGTTCGTGGGACAGGCGGGCCAGCTGCTCGACAAGATCCTCGAGTCGATCGACATGCCGCGTGAGACGGTGTTCATCGCGAACATCGTGAAATGCCGACCGCCCCAGAACCGGAAGCCGCTGCCGGACGAGATCGCGGCCTGCCTGCCGTATCTCCGGCGCCAGATCGAGCTCGTCAAGCCGGACGTGATCATGGCACTCGGGGGCACGGCGGCGGAGGGGCTGCTGGGGGTGAAGAAGGGGCTGGGCGAGCTCCGCAACAAGGTGCACCGCTACAACGGGATCCCGCTCGTCGTCACGTATCACCCCGCTGCGCTGCTGCGCAACCCGAACTGGAAGAAGCCGACCTGGGATGATGTCCGAATCGCCCGCCAGCTCCTCGATCGCTGAGGCCTTCAGCACCCGTTCGGCGCCGTGGAACAACGACGCCGAGCAGGCGGTGCTGGGGGCGATGCTGCTCGACCAGGATGCGTCGCTCAGCGCGGCGCAGCTCCTCGCCGACGACATGTTCTACCGCGAGGCGCACCGGCGGCTGTTCCGCGCCATGGTGTCGCTCACCGAGCGGCGGGTCGTCATCGACCACATCACGCTGCGCGACGAGCTCATCCGGCGCGGTGAGCTCGACTCGATCGGCGGCTACGACTACGTGGCCGAACTCGCCGACTCGGTGCCCACCGCGGCCAACCTCGAGTACCACGCGAAGATCGTCAAGGAAAAGGCGATCCTCCGCAAGCTCATCGAGACTGCCACCGGCATCATCACCGAGGCCTACGACGGCCACACCACGGCGTCCGAGCTGCTCGATGCGGCCGAATCGCGGATCTTCCAGGTCTCCCAGCAGCGGACCGAGGAGGGCTTCGCGCGGCTCAAGGAAATGCTGTGGCCGACGATGGAGCGCATCGAAACGCTCCAGAAGAGCGGCAAGGCGATTACCGGCGTGCCGTCGGGCTTCGCAGATTTGGACAACCTCACATCGGGGTTTCAGGGGGGCGAATTGGTCATCCTGGCCGCACGCCCTTCGATGGGCAAGACGGCCTTCGTGCTCAACATCGCCACGCACGCGGCGGTGGAGCAGCACGGGGTGGCGATCTTCTCGCTCGAAATGTCCAAGGAGTCGCTGGTGCAGCGCATGCTCACCGCCGAGGCGCGGGTCGACAGCCAGCTGGTGCGGCGCGGCATGCTGCGCGACTTCGACTTCACGAAGCTCGCTCGCGCGGCGGGCGTGCTGCAGCAGTGCCCCGTGTGGATCGACGACACCCCGGCGCTCACGCTGCTCGAGATGCGCTCGAAGGCCCGGCGCCTCAAGGCCGAGAACGACGTGCGGATGATCATCGTGGACTACCTGCAGCTCATGCGGAGCCCGGAATATTCCGACAACCGCGTGCAGGAAATCTCCGACATCTCGCGCTCGCTCAAGGGGCTCGCGAAGGAGCTCGGCGTGCCCGTCCTGGCTCTCTCGCAGCTCTCCCGCGCCTCCGAGCAGCGTGGCGGTGAGCGCAAGCCCATCCTCTCCGACCTTCGCGACTCGGGCGCCATCGAGCAGGACGCCGACATCGTGATGTTCATCCACC
>JBJMOZ010000220.1:0-3482 GCA_045803465.1 Gemmatimonadales bacterium
GGGTAGGGTGTGACAACGGACCTGATACCGGGGAGCCGGCATGAAATGGTCGTGGCGGCTGGGCCACATCGCGGGCATCGGCATCTACGTGCACGCCACCTTCCCGCTGCTGCTGGCGTGGGTGGCGCTGTCGCAACTGAGCGGCGGGGCCACGGCCATCGGGGTGCTGTACGCGCTGGCGATGATCCTGGTGGTCTTCGGCATCGTGGTGGCCCACGAGCTCGGCCACGCCCTCATGGCCCGGCGCTTCGGCATCGCCACCCGCGACATCACGCTGCTGCCCATCGGTGGCATCGCGCGCCTGGAGCGGATGCCGCGGGAGCCGAAACAGGAGCTCGCCATCGCGCTCGCCGGGCCGGCCGTGAACCTGGTGCTCGCCTTCGTGTGCTACGTGCTCCTGCAGTTCGCGGGCGATGACGGCGGGACGCTCGCCGAGCTGACCGCGGCCGACATCCGGCCGGATGCGCATTCCGCCCTGATCCAGCTCCTGTCCGTCAACGTGTGGCTCCTGCTGTTCAACCTGCTGCCCGCCTTCCCGCTTGACGGCGGCCGCGCGCTCCGCGCCGTGCTGGCGTGGCGAAGCGGCAACTTCGCCGGGGCGACGGTGGCCGCGGCGCGGATCGGCCGGGTGTTCGCGCTGCTGTTCGGCATGCTCGGGCTGTTCGTGGTCCCGAATCCCTTCCTGGTCGTGATCGCGTTGTTCGTCTGGCTCGCGGCGGCGGGCGAGGCGCAGTCGGTGCAGACGGCGGCGGCGCTCGACGGGGTGCCGCTCGAGCGGCTGCTGATCACGGATCTCCGCACCCTCGCGCCGCAGGAGCCGCTGTCGCGGGCGTCACAGCTGGTGATCGACGGGTTCCAGCAGGATTTCCCGGTGCTTGAGGACGGGCGGCTCGTCGGGATGGTGGGACGGGCGGACCTGGTGCGCGGGCTCACGGCGCACGGGAGTGAGGGGCGGGTGGCGGAGGCGATGCGACGGGACTTTCCGACGGCATCGGTGGAGGAGAGCGCGGAGGTGGCGCTCGCGCGGCTGGCGGAGGGGAAGGGGAATGCGCTGCCGGTGCTGAGGGGGCCAAGGTTTGCGGGGTTGCTTACGAACGAGAATGTGATGGAGTTCGTGATGCTGCGGGCGGCGGCGGGGCGGGGTGAGCCGGTGGCGTGAGGTGCGGAGCGGGCCGCTTAGAGCGAGCCGCGAGTGCAGATGGCTTCCAAGGCTGCACGCACCGCCGCTCGCGCACCTTCCGGCCCGATCACCTCGGCGTCCGCGCCGTACTGCAGCACGTGCCGCACCACCCACGCCTGGTCCGCCATCGGATACTCGAGCGTGAGCGACCCGTCCGACGCCAACTCGCAACCCTCGCGCTCGGCGATCCAGCGCGCGACCGCGGGGCCGTAGCGGATCTGCACCCGTTCCGGCGCGTCGCCCTGGAAGACGTGACCCTTCTTGAGGATGTCCTCCATCGAGAAGTCGGCAGGCACGACGTACGGCTCGTCGAGCGACTCCACGGCCTCGATGCGATCGACGCGGAAGACGCGGATGCCCCCGCTCCTGTCGCAGTGCGCCACGAGGTACCACGCGCCGGTCGCGAACGCCGATGCGTAGGGACAGATCACGCGCGCGGCCGACTCGTGATCGGTGCTGCCGCGATACGTGATGCGCACCTTCCGGCTGCTCCGCATGGCCTTCGTGACCCGCGACAGCGTCGCGCGGTCGGTCTCGCTGCCGCCTTCCGAGACGAGGCGATGGTCGAACAGCGCCGGCGGATCGTCGGGCAGGCGGGCGAGCACCTTGCGGAGCCGCTGGCGGGCGCGCTCGAGGGGTGCACGCTCGTCGTGCGTACGCTCGGCCCGCAGCAGGGAGAGTCCGAGATCGAGGGCGCCCACTTCGGCGACGGTCAGGCGCATGGGGCGCAGGAAGTGGTTGGCGCGGACCGAGACGTCGTCGGGGCCGACGAAGATCTGCACCTGCTCCATGAAGCCACCGGGATCGTCGTAGCGATCCGAGATGGTGCGCAGGTCCTTCGCGAGCTGCTCGCGCGTCATGCCGAGCCGATCGGCCACGTCCTGCATGGAGTGGGCACGATCGTCGGCCAGCTCGGGGATGATGGCGAGGATGCGGCGCAGCTGCGCCGCGGCGGTATCGGTCATGGCGTCCCCGCATAGATGGCGAGCGTCCGGTCGGCGAGCGCACGGTGCGCCGCGACCAGTTCGGGCGGCGCTATCGGCTCGGCCTCCCCGGCGAACGACAGGAGCCAGCGCGCGAAGACGTCCATCCGACGCACCTGGAACCGCCGGCACTCCGGCGCATCGGCGATGGGCTCGCCCAGCCGTCGGGCAGCGACCGTGGGGCCGCTCGAGCCGGAGAACCGGACGATCACCTCGATGAACGCCGTGTCACCGAGCTCCCACGCCTCGCGGGAGCGGGCATGCTCGGGGAGGCGGAAGCTGGGGGGAATCACATAGTCCGGCTCACCGGGCTTCGCCGCGTTCACCTCGGCGTCCTCGATGCGACTCACGCGGAAGTTCTTCACCGGGCCGTCGGTGCTGTCCTTAGCGGCGAGATACCAGTGATGGCCCAGAAAGAAGAGGCCGTAGGGCATCACGTCGCGCGTCGATGCGGCGCCGGCACCCGTCGTGTAAGTGATGGTGACGCGCTTGCGCTTCGTCAGCGCGAGGTCGAGCCGCTCGAAGATGTCGGAGAGCGGGGGCTTCGGCGGCGGAGTGCGGCGGTCGACTGTCCCGCGGAACCCAGCGACGCGGGAGTGCAGCACGGCATCGGCGTTAGGCGCCCCGAAGGCGTCACGGGGCGCCTGGACGCGGCTCACGTCCGTCGGCAGGTCGAACGCGAGCTTCCGCATGGCGGACTCGGCGAGCTCGGTGAGCGCCGCGATTCCGAGCCGGCGCACGCGCACGGCGGCTTCGCTCACGGCCTGCAGCTCGTCGGGCTCGAACGAGAGCGTCTGGAGTGCGTGGTAGCCGTAGTGCCCCTTCACCTTCCGCGGCGAGGATGGGCGACCGTCGCGCAGCACCGTGAGGTAGGGCAGGTAGAACTGTTCGCGCTTGAGCTGGTAGCCCAGCACCTCGCCGGCGTCGTCCTTGATGGTGGCGAGCGGCACGCCAAAGCGGCGCAGCTCGTCCTTGTCGCGCTCGAAGGTGCGGCGAAGCGCCACCACCGTCGGCGTCTTCAGGTAGCCGGGAACCTCCTGCTTCAGCTCCTCGAGCGGAATCGGATAGTTGCGCTTGAGGAGGGCGGCGAGGAGGTCGATCCATCGCTGCATCTTCGCCATGTGTGGACCTGAGTAGACGGGTCTGTGGAACCTAATGTGGGGTGCTGACGAGGTAGGCCTTGGTCAGCCGAGTGGCTCGAGCCGCCCGTCGGCCTCCGTGCCGAGCAAGCCGCGAACCATCTCTGCGTATGTCGCCACCTGTCGCTCGTAGGCTGCCGTCTGCGTCGTGTCGTCGTCGCGGCCAGTAAGATCGGTCTT
>JBJMOZ010000072.1:0-6627 GCA_045803465.1 Gemmatimonadales bacterium
CACGAGCCGCGCGACTCGCCCTATCGCGAGCTGCCCTACGCCACGGGCATCTCGGCACTCGGCGCCTACTTCGACGGCGGCGGCGGCAGCGTCGGCGTCGGCCCGCACGACGGCTGGTTGTACGGCGGCCGCTTCCAGATCCGCACCAACCGGTCGCTGTCCCTCGGCGCGAGCGTGCTGTACGGCAACCTGCAGCGCCGCCTGCTGGACCCGAGCGCGCCGGCCGGCGAGCGCGACAAGGGCCTGGTGGACGAGTCGATGATCATCACCGAGGCCGTCATCCACATGAACCTGACGGGCGCCAAGAGCTGGCATCGAATGGCGCCGTTCCTCGGGTTCGGCGTGGGCGCGGCCTTCGGCGGCAACACGCCCGCCGACAGCAGCGGCTACGATTTCGGCACCAAGTTCTCGTTCGCGCCGTTCGTCGGGCTGCGCTTCCATCCGGCGCCGCACCTCGCCCTGCGCGGCGAAGTGCGCGGGAACCTCTGGAAGCTCAGCTATCCGATTTCCTACCGGACCACCGTCGGCGACGGCACCGTCATCATCGCCGACGGTGCCGTCTCCGAGTGGGTGATGCAGCCGGTGTACGTCTTCGGCCTCTCCTACTACTTCTGACATGCTGCGCGCCCGGCTCATCCGCAGCGTGCGCTTCTTCGCGCTGCACTACCTCGCCAGGCCGGACTGGAGCGCCGAGCAGAACCGGGCCGCATTCGGACCGCTCGGAGACCCGGCGGGGCATGGCCACGATTACGCCTGCACGGTGACGGTGTCGGGGCCGCTGCGCTTCGGGATGGTCATGGACCTCGGCGAGCTCGACCGGCTGCTGGACACGATCGTGCTGCAGGGACTTCGCGGCCGGCTGCTCAACCGCGACGTCCCGGAGTTCGCCGGAGACCGGCTGCCTACCTGCGAGTCGATCGCCGGCTGGATCTACGAGCGCCTGCTGCCGCAGCTGCCGGTGGACGTGAACCTCGACACCGTGAGGGTGTCCGAGGATGAATCGCTGGCGGGCGAGGTCGGACCCGCCTGACCGCTGTGCCACCCGGCGCGCCCACATCGTCACCAGTCGACATGCCCGACCACGAGCTCGACACCGCCCGCCCGATCGTCGCCGCTGCCCGGCGCATCGCCGTGATCGGCTTGAGCCCGAATCCGGCACGTCCAAGTCATGCGGTCGCGTCCTATCTTCAGCGCGCCGGGTACGAGATCGTCCCGGTGCGCCCGGGTGTCACGGAGGTGCTCGGGGCGCCGGCGTATCCCGACATCGTCGCGGCCGCGGCCACCGGGCCGATCGACGTCGTGGACGTGTTCCGCCGCTCGGAGGCGATCGGCGACCTGGTGGAGGGGCTGCTGACCGCACGGCCGACGCTGGTCTGGCTGCAATTGGGCATCCGCGACGACCGCGCGGCGGAGCGGCTGCGTGCGGCCGGCATCGTCGTGGTGCAGGATCACTGCCTGATGGTGGCGCACCTACACTGGGGCCTCTGATGCGTGCTTGCGTGCTGGTCGCCTGCCTCACCCTCGCCGTCGCGCTTCCCGCAGCCGCCCAGAAGACGGGCGACCAGTCGCGCCTCGTCTTCAGCCTCACGGGCGGCTATGCCACCGGCAACGACCTCTGGCAGGTGCCGGCGCAGTCGCTCACGCTGGATGGCCTGACCGACGTGTTTGCCCTGGAACGGCAGATGACGGGCACGTGGACCGCGGGGCTCGGGGTCATCTACTTCCCCGGCGAGCATTTCGGCTGGGTGGGCGATGCGCATCTCGTCGACACTCGCATCAGCGACAGCTGCCAGTTGCTGAGCAATTCGGGCTCGGACAAGAACCAGCAGACCTGCGCTTCCATCGAGGGCGCCAGCAACTCCTCCATGTCGGTCGCGGTGTCGGCCGGCGCCATCCTGCGCACGGCGAGCCGCTCGTCGGTGTCGCCGTACGTGCGCCTGCAGGCCGGCGGGTTCTTCGGCAACCTGAATACCACGGCGATGGAGGGCACGTTCACGAATGCGGACAACGAGCTCGTGATCGTCCCGATCTATCCCGGCAGCTCGTCGAGTTCCTTCTCCCCGCAGATCACGTTCGGCGCGGGGGTCACGATCCCCGTGGCGAATGCGTATCACCTTCGCCTCGAAGGTCGCGGGATGACGTACAGCGTGGAAACCATCACCGGCGCCACCGGCGCATTCGGCACCGAGCCCAACACCGGCTCGAAGTGGATCACGCAGTTCAGCATCAGCGCCGGCATCGACCTGGTGCTCGAGCGCAGGCGCGGGCGGCGCTACTGAGCGTGCGCGGCGTCGTCCTCGCCGGTGGCGGCGCCACGCGCTACGGCGGCCGGCCCAAGGGACTCGAGCGGGTGGGCGGGGTCCGCATCCTCGACCGCCTCGTGGAGTCGATGACCGCGGCCTTCGGCGCAACGCCGCTCCTCGTGGCCAATGCGCCCGATGCCGCGACGTGGCGCGACGACCTCGAGGTCGTCAGCGACGTGCGCCCGGGGTCCGGCGCACTCGGGGGCATCTACACGGCCGTGACCCTGGGGCCGGCACCAGTCGTGGTGGCGGCGTGGGACATGCCCTTCGTCTCGACCGAGCTGCTGAGGGCCCTGGCGGCGGGGCTTGCCGATGCCGATGCCTTCCTGCCGGAAAGCGGCGGCCGCCGCGGTGTCGAGCCGCTGTGCGCCGCGTATGGACCGGCGTGCCGCCTGGCCATCGAACGCGCGCTCGAGGAGGACGACCTGCGCGCCATCGGCTTCCATCGCCACATCAGGGTCGGTATCCTCCCCCTCGACGAGGTCCGCCGCTTCGGCGACCCGGCGACGCTGTTCCTCAACGTGAACACGCCCGACGAACTGGCAGAGGCGGAGGCGGCATGGCAGGGACGCGGGTCATCGCCATCATCGGCCGGAAGAACGCCGGAAAGACCACGCTGACGGTGGCGCTCGCCGCGGAGTACGCGCGCCGCGGCAAGCGCGTCATGACCCTCAAGCACGGTTCGCACGCCCCCACGCTCGACACGCACGGCACCGACAGCTGGCGGCACTTTCACGAGGGCCGCGCCGAGCGCACGCTGCTCTCCGGCGAGCAGGGGCTGGTGCTGTTCGACCGCACCCCGGATGCCTACGACCCGCTCGCCCTCGTGCAGCGCTACCTGTCCGACGCCGACATCGTGCTGGTCGAGGGCTACAAGCGCTCGGCGCTGCCCAAGATCGAGGTGTGGCGGAAGAGCCTTGCGATGGGACCCGTCTATGATCCGTCGGCGCCGGAAGCACGCCAATGGGTGGCGCTGGTGACCGACGACGGCACGCTCCGCTACGAGCAGCTGCGCGTGCTCCATTTCAGCGACACCATGTGGATCCACGTGCTCGCGGCGATGGCCTGGGAGCAGGCCCTCGAGGTGGGCGAGTGAGCGGACCGCTCGGCGCGCGCGAGGCCGCGCTCCGGATCCTCGAGGACGTCCGTCGCCAGCCCGCCGTTCGCATTCCGCTCGACGACGCCCTGGGCATGGTGCTCGCCGAGCACGTCACGAGTCCGCTCGACATCCCGGCCTGGACCAATTCCGCCATGGACGGCTACGCCGTCCGCGCCGACGACGTGCGCGGTGCCACCGCCGAACGGCCCGTGCGGCTCACCGTCGTGGAGGAGCTGCCCGCGGGCCGCTTTCCCACGCGCGCCATCGGCGCCGGCGAGTGCAGCCGCATCTTCACCGGTGCCCCGCTGCCCGAGGGCGCCGATGGCGTGATCCGGCAGGAGGACACCGACGAGGGAAAGGACGTCGTCACGATCCTCAAGGACCGCGATGCCGGCGTGAACCTGCGGCACGTGGGCGAGGATGTCCGGAAGGGCGCCACCGTGCTGACCGCCGGCACCCCGCTCGGCCCCGCGCACCTGGGTGTGCTGGCCTCGCTCGCGGTGGCGCATCCGCTCGCCTACCGGCGCCCGCGCGTCGCCATCCTCGGCAGCGGCGACGAAATCGTCGACATCGACCAGCCCGAGGAGATCCTCAGCGGCCGGAAGATCGCGAGCAGCAACACCCACACCCTGGTCGCGCTCGTGCGCCTGGCCGGTGGCGAGCCGATCAATCTCGGCATCGCCCGCGACACGCCGGAGAGCTTCCGCACCCATCTCGAGCACGCGCGCGACGCCGACCTGCTGGTGACGACGGCCGGCATCAGCGTGGGCGAGCACGACTACGTGCGCAGCGTGCTGGAGGAGATGGGTGTCACGCAACGCTTCTGGAAGCTTCGCATGCGGCCCGGCGCTCCGGTGGGCTTCGGGCTGCTGGGCGACGTGCCGTGGATCGGGCTGCCGGGCAACCCGGTGAGCACGATGGTGACGTTCGAGCTCTTCGTGCGACCGGCCATCCGTGCCATGGCCGGCCACGCCCTGCCCTTTCGCCGCGCCGTGCGAGTGCGCGCAGCGGAGCCGATCGCGCTGAAGCCGAAGCTGCAGCACTTCCTGCGCGCCGTCGTGACCCCGGCGGGCGACGGGTTCGAGGTGCGCCTCACCGGCCCGCAGGGATCGGGCATCCTGACTTCGATGGTGAAGGCCAACGCCTTGCTCGTGGTGCCGGAAGGCCAGCACGAAACGCCGGTCGGCGCGGGGCTCGACGCCATCGTGCTGGACGATCCGGTGCACGTCGACGCGCCACCCTTCTAGTACGACACTCCGCATCTCGCAGAAGAGCAACGACTTGCAATCCGGTGGTTTCCGGGTGATCGGCCCGTGATCCCGGTTCCTAGCTTGGCCTCCGTTCGCCAGACGGCGAGCGACGGCCGTGCGAGGGCACGGCGTCACGACCCGACGCAGTCCACCGGAGGAACCACACCATGCGCCCCACGACCACGCTGTTCCGCTCGCTCTCGTCCCGCGCCTTCGCCTTCGCCCTGCTGGGCACCACGCTCCTCGCCGCCTGCGGCGGTGGTGACGACAACGGTCCGAGCACCCCGGACGATCAGACGCCCGGACCGAACACCCAGGGCACCGTGTTCTCGCTGGAGAACCTGTCGAGCCAGGACGCCTACTACGTGTACATCAAGGACTGCAGCGCCGCGACGTGGGGCAACGACCGGCTGGGCGCCACCCGCATCCTCGACGTCAACGAGGTGATCAGCTGGACCGTGAACAACCCGGGCTGCTACGACATCCAGGCGCGCACCAGCCTCAGCGCCCCGGGCGGCCAGAAGAAGGCGACCTACCAGGGCGTGAACATGGCCGACGGCCAGACGACGACCGTGACGATCCACGAGGCGAACTGGACGGCGATGTAGCAAGTGCCGCCGCGCCAAGCAGTTCGTTTGACAGGCGGGACGGGCACCCCTAGATTCTGCGTCCTGAAGGGGAGTAGCTCGTCCGCCTCGCGGCGGATGTCCGGATCGTCAAGACTGCGCGTTGCGGCGCGCACGGTCCGGCGGGAAGCCCGAGAGCTTCAGAGCGAGACCTTCGTCCGGGGAGCGGGTAGCCCATGCGGACGGAGGTCTCGCTCTCTTTTTATGGGTGGCCGCCACCACCGACTTGCACCACGAGGACACGACACGATGAGTTACCTGAAGACGGGCATGCTGATGGCGGGCCTCATGGGCCTCTTCCTGCTCGCCGGACAGTTGCTGGGCGGCGCGCAGGGCCTGCTGCTGTTCGGCACCCTCGGCGTGCTGATGAACTTCGTCATGTTCTTCTTCTCCGACCGCATGGTCCTTCGCATGTACAAGGCGAAGGTCGTCACGGCGGCCGAGGCGCCCGAGCTGTACGAGATGGTGGACCGGCTGCGCCAGCGCGCGGGGCTGCCGATGCCGAGGGTGGCCATCGCGCCGCAGCAGCAGCCCAACGCCTTCGCGACCGGTCGAGGCCCGCGCCACGCGGTGGTGGCCGTCACCGAGGGCATCCTGCAGTACATGCCCAAGGACGAGCTCGAGGGCGTCCTCGCCCACGAGCTCGCGCACGTGAAGAACCGCGACATGCTCATCACCACGATCGCGGCGGGCATCGCGGGCATGCTGTCCAACCTGCCCTACCTGCTGATGTTCGGCGGACGCGACGAGGAGGGTGGGCACCCGGTGGCGCAGATCGCGCTGGCGCTGCTGGCGCCGCTGGGGGCGATGATCCTGCAGTTCGCCATCTCGCGACAGCGGGAGTACGAGGCCGACCGGGTGGGCGCCGAGATCCTGGGCCGCCCGCTGCCGCTCGCCAACGCGCTGCGCCGGCTCGACGCGATGGCGCACCGCATCCCGATGCAGATCGCGCCCGCGGCGGCCCCGTTGGCGCAGGTGAACCCCTTCTCGGGCATGCGCGGTGTCAGCCAGCTCTTCAGCACGCACCCGCCCACCGAGGAGCGGGTCGCGCGCCTCGAGGCGATGGCCGGGGCGCGCTGAGTGACGGCCCATGGCCCGGCGGTGTGGATCGGCTTCACCGCGCTCGTGGCGGCCCTGCTGGTCATCGACCTCGGGGTGCTCAACCGCCGCGGCCACGTACTGAGCATGAAGGAAGCAGGATCATGGAGCGCCGGGCTGGTAAGCCTGGCGCTCCTGTTTGGCGGGTTTCTGTGGTGGCGCGAGGGCTCCACGCACGCGCTCGAATACTTCACGGGCTACCTGATCGAACTCTCGCTCAGCGTCGACAACCTCTTCGTCTTCATCCTGCT
>JBJMOZ010000257.1:0-9345 GCA_045803465.1 Gemmatimonadales bacterium
CTGCAGCGCGACAACCTCTCCGCCATCGACGAGGCCCTTGGCTACCAGCGCCTCATGGGCGAGTTCCAGGTCGCGCAGACGGAAGTGGCGCGACTGGTGGGCCGCGACCGCTCGACGGTGTCGAACGTGCTGCGGTTGCTCAAGCTGCCGGAGAGCGTGCGCGCCCTGGTGCATGGCGAGCAATTGAGTGAAGGACACGCGCGCGCGCTGCTGGGCCTCGACAACGCCGCCGCGATCGAGAAGCTCGCGCACGAGGCGGCCGCCAACGGGTGGTCGGTGCGCGAGGTGGAGGAGCGCGTGCGCGGCGACGCGCCCGTCACGCGCCGCCCGCGCGCCACGAAGGCGGCGGAGCCGACGGCGCAATCCACCGACGCGCGCCGCGTCGAGGACGCACTGCGCCGCCGCCTTGGCACCGACGTGCGCCTGACGGCCAAGCGCCGAGGGCGCGGCAACCTCGTCATCAGCTACTACTCCAACGACGACCTCGCGCGGGTGCTCGAGCTGATCCTGGGCGCGCCGTTCGACGGATGATCGCGCCGGCCCGGTCGGTCACGATCATGGTGCAACCGGATGGCGCGCTGCAGGCGCGCTCGTTCCGGCTGCCGCTGTGGGGCCTGCGTGTCGCGGTGGCGGCGGCGCTGGCCCTGGCGGCATTCCTCGTGTTCGTCGTGCTCTCCTATGCCCCGCTGGTGCGCGCGGCCGCCCGCGTGCCGTTCCTCGAGCGGAAGGTGCAGCGCCTCGAGGCCGACAACGCGAAGATCCGCGAGCTCGCCGCCGCGCTCGACAGCATGGAGAAGCGCTACGAGCAGGTGCGCGGCATGGTGGGGGCCGACGTGGTGCCCGGCCTCGCCGAAGTAGCGTCGTCGCTGCCGGTGGCGCCCGCGGTGCGCGCGGCGCTCGAGAATGCCGTGCGCTATCCCAGCGGCGCCTCGGTGCCGCGGTTCTGGCCACTCGACGAGCAGAGCTACACGACGCGCGGCATCGTCGACAGTGCCGCCATCGATGGACAGCACGAGGGCGTGGACATCGCCACCGCGATCGGCACGCCGGTGCGTGCCTCGGGCGGTGGCACGGTGGCCGATGCCGGGGAGGATCCGGTGTTCGGGCGCTTCGTGCTGATCACGCACCCGGACGAGTACCAGACGCTGTACGGTCACCTGTCGCGCGTGGTGACCGTCAAGGGACGCACCGTCGAGCCCGGCGAAGTGATCGGGCTCGCAGGCAATTCGGGTCGCTCGAGCGCGCCGCACCTGCATTTCGAGGTGCGGCATCGCGGCGCGGCGGTGGACCCGCTCACGCTGGTCAAGCAGGAGGGTTGATGGCGATCTTTTCAGGTGAGAAGCGCGAGGGCGGGGAGCATCCACGTCGGCGGGCGACGGACCAGATGCCGCTCTCGATCGTGGCACACGACCTCGTCGTCACCGGCGACCTCATCGCCGATGGCGTCGTGAAGGTGGAAGGCCGGGTGAAAGGCAACATTCGCGCGGGCAACCAGATCCTGATCGCGCCGGGTGCCACCATCGAGGGCGACCTCCATACCAAGGAAGCGGTCATCGGCGGCGACGTGCGTGGCGTCATCCACGCCGGCGAGCGGGTGGAACTGCAGGCCACCGCGGTGGTGGAAGGCGACATCCACACGCCGCGCATCGCCATCCTCGAGGGCGCCCGGGTCACGGGCGAGGTGAAGATGGACGCCGTGGTCGCGCAGCCCGCGTGAAGGCAGCCCTGCGCCGGCAGCTGGCGCTCGCCACTTGCGCGCTCGCGCTCGCCGCGTGCAGTGGCAGGGCGGACGGGGCCGGCACGTCGGCGCAGGCGTTCCGTGTGGGACTCATCACCCCAGGCTCCATCACCGACGCGGCGTGGAACTCCGGCGCCTACAAGGGACTCGAGATGGTGCGCGACTCGCTGGGCGCCGCGGTGAGTCACGTCGAGGCCGGCACGCCCGCGGCGCAGGAAGAGGCGCTCCGCAACTACGCGGCGCAGGGCTACGCGCTCGTGTTCGCACACGGCTACGAGTTCCAGCAAGCCGCCGAGCGGGTGAGCGGCGAGTACCCGAAGACGGTGTTCGTGGTGACGTCCGGCTCGCGCGCGGCGGCCAACGTGGCGCCCATCATCTTCCGGCTCGAGGAAGCGAGCTACCTGGCGGGGCTCGCCTCGGGCGCGCTCACCAGGTCGAACGTGATCGGGTTCATCGGCGGCGTGGAGCTGCCGCCGGTGAAGGCGGCGTACGAGGGCTGGGTCAATGGCGCCCGCGCCATCAACCCGAAGGTGCAGGCGCGCGTCACCTACCTGAACAACTGGGACGACGCGGCGGCGGGACGCGAGGCGGCGCTCGCGCTCATCCGCACGGGCGTCGACGTGTTCCACCACAACGCCGACGCGGCGGCACTTGGCCTCTTCCAAGCGGCGAAGGAGACCCCGGGCGTCATGGTGGTCGGTGCCAACGCCGACCAGTCGGCGCTTGCGCCGGATCGCGTAGTCGGATCGGCGGTCATCGACCTGCCGCGCGCCTTCCTGCTGGTGGCGCGCGAGGTGCAGGCGGGCACGTTCACGGTGCGCGTCATCGCCGAGGGCCTCGCGAGCGGCGTGGTGCGCTACGAGCCCAATCCGGCGTTTCCCATCCCGCTGCCCGAGGGCCTCGAGGCGCGCATGGCCGCGGCCGCCGACTCCATTCGCGCAGGCACGCTCACGCCCGCCGAGCGGCCGAAGGAGATGGCACAGTGAGCCGGGCCGTTCCGCTCGAGGAGCTGGCGGCGTATCTCGACCGCTACCTCCGGGTACGCGAGGTGCCCGACTATCCCGGCGCGTGGAACGGGCTGCAGGTGGAGTGTCACGGCCCGATCGACCGGATCGTGGTGGCGGTGGATGCGTCGCAGGCGACGATCGATGGTGTGGTGGCCCTGCTCGATGCGGAGGCCGGCGACGTGGGCTTCTCGGGGGACAACGACCACGGTTCGCCGTTGCTGCTGGTGCATCACGGGCTCTTCTGGGACGGCACGCCGTCGGTGACGGGACGCCGCTATCGCCGGCTCAGGAGCCTGCTGGCCAACGACGTCGCGCTCTACGCCGCGCACCTGCCGCTCGACCTCCATCCGGAGGTGGGCAACAACGCCGTGCTGGCGCGCGACCTGGGGCTCGAGGTGAAGGGCACCTTCGGCGACCACAAGGGCACGCCGATCGGCGTGTGGGGCGAGCCGCCGGCGACGCTGACCACCAGGGAGGCACTGGCACAGCGCGTCGCCACGGTGCTCGGCCTGTCGAGCCCGCCGCGGATGATCGCGGGAGGTCCCGAGCGGCCGTTGCGCGTGGGTGTGGTGACCGGCGGCGCCGGCAGCCTGACGTCGCAGGCCGCGGCCGCGGGTCTCGACACCTTCATCACGGGCGAAGGAGCGCACCACACCTTCTTCGATGCGATGGAGGATGGCGTGAATCTCATCTACGCCGGCCACTACGCCACCGAGACGGTGGGCGTGCGGGCCCTGGGTGCGCATCTCGCCACGCAGTTCGGCATTCCGTTCGTCTTCCACGATCATCCCACCGGGCTGTGACCGCGGCGCTGCTCGAGCTTCGGGGCATCGACAAGCGGTTCGGCTCTCTGCAGGCGCTCACGGGTGCCGAGCTGTACGTGCGCCCGGGCGAGGTGCACGCGTTGCTGGGCGAGAACGGCGCGGGGAAGTCCACGCTGATGAGCGTGGCGTACGGCCTGCTGGTTCCCGACGCGGGCGAGATCCTCGTCGACGGGCAGTCCCGGACCTTCCGCTCGGCGCGCGACGCTCGCCGGGCGGGCATCGGCCTGGTGCACCAGCACTTCACGGCGGTGCCGGCGCTGACGGTGGCGGAGAACGTGGCGCTGTTCGCGGGCTGGGCGGTGGAGCCACGTCGCCTGCGGGAGCGGGTGCAGGCGCTGTCCGAACAACTGGGCCTGCCGCTCGATCCCGACGCGCGTGCCGGCGGGCTGTCGGTGGCGCTGCGGCAACGGCTCGAGATCGTGAAGGCACTCGCCACCGACGCGAAGCTGCTGCTGCTCGACGAACCCACGGCCGTGCTGGCACCGCCCGAGGCGGAAGAACTGCTCGTGATGGCGCGGGCGTTCGCGGCGCGCGGCGGATCGGTGGTGCTCATCACCCACAAGCTCGACGAGGCGCTCCGCGCCGCCGACACGGTGACGGTGCTGCGCCACGGCCGGAACGTGACGAGCCGGCCCGTGGCAGGCCTTGCCGCGCGCGACCTGGCGCAGGCGATGATCGGCGACGCGGCGCTGCTCGACGAGCCACCGCCGCCCGTCGTGACCATTCCCGACGCGCCCGTGCGCGTGGCGTTCGAGGCGCTCGACGTGTGGCGCGAGGATCGGAGCGGCGTGGCCGTGCGGGGCGCCGTGCTGACCGTACGTGCCGGCGAGATCGTGGCCCTGGCGGGCGTGGAAGGGAACGGGCAGCGCGAGCTGCTGCGCACCATCGGCGGCGTGATGCGGGCGCGGCGCGGCTCGCTCCGGGTGGACCGACCGGTGGCATTCGTGCCCGAGGATCGGATCACCGAAGGACTCATTCCCGTGCTGTCGTTGACCGAGAACGTGGCGCTCGGCCTCGCGCGCACGGCGTCGTGGGGCCGGGGCGTCAGGCTCGACTGGGCGGCGGCCGGTGAACAGACCCGCAAACTGATCGACGCCTTCGACGTGAAGGCCGATGGTCCCGCCAGCGCCGCCGAGACGTTGAGCGGCGGCAACCAGCAGAAGCTCCTCATCGGTCGCGCGCTGGCACTCCAGCCGATCGTGCTGGTGGCCGAGAATCCCACCCGCGGCCTCGACGTGCAGGCGACGCGCGCCGTGCACGACCGGTTGCGCGACGCGGCCGCGCGCGGACTGGCCGTGATGATCTACTCCAGCGACCTCGACGAGGTGCTCACGCTCGGCACGCGCGTGGTGGTGATGTACCGAGGCGAGTTGTTCGAAGTGCCGCCCGGGACGTCTCGCGCGGCGGTCGGGCGGCTGATGCTCGGAGCGGGCGCATGAGAGCCGGCGGATGGATCGGCGCCGGTGCAGCGCTCGCAGCGGGGCTGGTGGTGCTGGTCATCTTCTTCGTGCTGACGGGCCACGACCCGGCGATGGCGCTCGCGGCGATGTGGCGCGGGGCCTTCGGGTCGTGGTTCGCGCTGATGTCCGGGACGCTGATCCGGGCGGTGCCGATCGCGTTGATCGCACTCGGGTTCACGGTGGCGTACCGGGCGGGGGCGCTCAACATCGGGGGCGAAGGGCAGTTCTACGCCGGTGCGATCGCGGCCACGTGGGCGGGGCTGCGCCTGGGCAGCTGGCACGGTGCGCTGGCGATCCCGGTGACGCTGGCGGCGGCATTCGCCGCGGGAGCGGTCTGGATCACGCTGCCGGCGGTGCTTCGACGGCGCTTCGGCGTGCAGGAGGTGATCAGCACGCTGCTGCTCAACTTCGTGGCGGAAGCCGTGGTGAGCTACGCGGTGCAGGGGCCGCTGCAGGAGTCGCAGCACATCTATCCGCAGAGTGACGCGCTGCCGGCATCACTGCACCTGCCGCTGCTGTTCGGCACGCGGCTGCACGCGGGGGCGCTCCTCGCGGTGTCGGCGGCCGGCGTGCTGGCGTGGGTGTTCTCGCGCACCCGGCTCGGGTTCGAGCTGCTGGCGTCGGGGCTCGGGCCGCGCGCCGCAGTGGTGAGCGGGAGGATACCGGTGGAGCGGCTCGCGGTGGGTGCCCTGCTCGTCTCGGGAGCGTTCGCGGGGCTCGCGGGCGGCACCGAAGTCCTCGGCGTGAGCTACGCGCTCTATCCCAACCTCTCGCCCGGCTACGGCTTCACGGGGATCGCGGTGGCGCTGCTCGCACGCGGGGCGCCGCTCGGCATCCTTGCGAGCGCGGTGCTGTTCGGCGCGCTCGAGGCGGGAGCGGGTGCGATGCAGCGCGATGCGGGGGTGCCCGCCGTGGCGGTGTATGTCGCCGAGGCGGTGATCATCGTGGCGGTGCTGCTGGCGGACCGGTTCGCCGTGCGCGCGCGACGCGAGGCGACCGCATGATCGACCTCTCCATGGCGGAGGGCTTCCTCTCGGCACTGGTGCGCGTGGCCACGCCGCTGCTGCTCGCCGCACTGGGCGAGATGCTGGCGGAGCGCGGCGGCGTGATCAACCTGGGCGTGGAAGGCGCGATGCTCGTGGGCGCGCTGGCGGGGGCCATCGGCGCGTCGAGCGCGGGCCCGTGGGCGGGATTGCTGCTCGCCGTGGCGGCGGGTGCCGCGCTCGCGGCGGGCTTCGCCGCCGTGGCGATCGGCGCGCGCACCGACCAGATCATCACCGGCACCGCGACGACGCTGGCGGCCCTCGGACTCACCGGGGCGATCTATCGTCGCGCCTTCGGCACCAGTGGCGCCGGGCTCTCGCTGCCCACGCTCGGGCCACTCGAGGTGCCAGGACTGGCCGACGTCCCGCTCGTGGGCCCCGCGCTCTTCGCGCAGCCGCTGCCGACGTATCTGGCGCTGCTCGCGGTGCCGCTGCTGTGGTGGTTCCTCTTCCGCACCCGCGCCGGTCTCGCCCTTCGCGCGGTGGGCGAGTCGCCCTCGAGCGCACGGGCGGCGGGTGTGCCGGTGCGACGCGTGCAGGTACTCGCGACGATTGCGGGCGGCGCCTTCGCCGGACTCGCCGGCGGCACGCTGGTGCTGGCGCAGGTGGGCACGTTCGCGGAGCGGATGACGGCCGGACGCGGGTTCATCGCCATCGCGATCGTGGTGCTCGGTCGCTGGCATCCGGTGGGCGTGCTGTTCGCGGCGCTGCTGTTCGGCGGCGCCACGGCGCTGCAGTTCCTCTTCCAGGCGGCGGGGCTCGACGTGCCCTACCAGCTCTTCCTCATGCTGCCCTACCTGCTGACGCTGGTCCTGCTCGCGGGCATCGCCGGCGGCGTGCGCGCACCGGCCGCGCTCGGCCGCACGACGGAATGATCGCGGACCGCGCTCGCGCCCTGGTGGCCCAGCTCGCCCTCGTCCCGCATCCCGAGGGCGGGTTCTACCGCGAGATCTTCCGCTCCTCCGAACGCGTGCTGACGGGCCGCCACGGCGTGTCGCGAGCTGCGCTGACGGTGATCCATTTCCTCCTGACGCAGGGCTCGTACAGCGCCACGCATCGCGTTCTGGCCGACGAAGCATGGCATTTCGTCGAGGGAGATCCGCTCGAGCTGATGTGGGCGACCGAGGCGGATGCCTGGCACGTCGTGCGGCTTGGCGCGCTCGCCGACGGTGCCGTGCCCGCGGCCGTGGTGCCCGCGGGCGCATGGCAGGCGTGTCGCCCGCTGGGCCGCTATTCGCTCGTCGCGTGCGCCGTGGCGCCGGGATTCGAGTTCGAGGATTTCGCCCTGCTGCGCGACGATTCGTCGCTCTGCGCGGTGCTCGTGGCGCGCCATCCGGCGCTCGCGGGATTGCTCTGAGGGCCCACCTCCCCAAGATCCGCAGCGGCAAAACTCTTGCAATGCCGCACCGATGTTCCCACATTCGATAAGCTGCGACAGCGTCGTGGCGTACTTCTCGGACGTCCGGTGCAGTGCCAACAGGGTCGACTCGACCGTGCATCACTCGCGGAAGCGTTCCTGAGCCGGAGCCGATCACCTCCTCAAGGAGTCATCATGGCAGTCAGCCGGAGGACGAAGCGGCGGGTGAAGAAGGCGGTCGCGAAGAAGGCCGTCCGTCGCAGGGTCGCGAAGAAGGCCGTCCGTCGCAAGGTCGCTCGTCGTGCCGTCGCGAAGAAGGGCGTGCGCCGGAAGGTTGCTCGCCGCGCTGTCGCGAAGAAGGCCGTGCGTCGCAAGGTCGCTCGCCGCGCTGTCGCGAAGAAGGCTGTGCGTCGCAAGGTGGCTCGCCGCGCCGTCGCGAAGAAGGCCGTGCGTCGCGCCGTCGTGAAGAAGGCGATCCGTCGCCGGATCGCGAGGAAGGCCCTGGCCTCGGCGATGATGAACAACACAGAGGCCGCGTAGGCAGTGCGCACGACGTGAGGCGCGTGTCGTACGCGTCGTTCGTCGTGGCTCTCGGGGCGCTCGCAGCATGCGGGCGCCCCGAGGCGCAGCCTCCCCAGGCGAACCGACCCGATTCCAACGTTGCCACTGCCGTGCTCTCACCGGCGGAAGCGGCTGCCGCGCTCGAGGCACGCATCGAGGCGCGCCGCGGCAGTCTCGTGCGCAAACCGGGCAATACTGTCGCCGGCGACGCCGTGTCGCAGTGGACCGCGTTCTACGCCGGCGACGCGCTGCTGCTGATCGACGACAGCGTGAGCCTTGGCAGCTACGGCAGCGCGCGGGTGCGCTTCTACTTCGACGAGGGCCGGCTGCGGGTGTACCGGGAGGAGGCGCGACGCGCCGGCGCCGGGGCGCGCAGCGCGCGCCTGGTCACCACGCGGATCGTCTTCGACGACGCCGGGGCCGTGGCGGCCTCGACATACCAGGTGGACGGGCGCGACGCCGAGCTCCCCACCGGCAAGGTCGACGAAGCTCGCTCCCGCTCGGCCGACCTGCTGCGACGGCTCGTCCTGTCGCGCTAGGCGTCGCCGCCGCGGCCGGGCGGCCAGGCCCAGCGACGCTCCAGATGACCGTCGCTCGTCATGTGCGGATGGGAGAAGTCGTCCGCGACGAGCTGCTCGCGGGCCACGGCGTTGAAGCGCGCCACGAACGTCTTGCGTCGCTCCCAGACGAGGAAGCAGGCGCGGTGCATCGGCGCGTCGGAGAAGCGCCAGAAGGGGTCGGCGTCATCGGCGAGGAAGCCGGGCGTCACGAAGGCATCCTCGTCCGGACGGATGGCCACGCCGCAGAGGGCGCAGTATGCCTGTCCCGCCTCGATCCGATCCATCTTCCGCGGGTGATACCCGCACCCCGGCGCTGGGGCCCGGTGTCAGCGGTCCTGCAGCGGCACCGCGGTGAACCCGCCGCCCGGGTCATCGAGCAGCAACACCGTCCAGACCTGACCGCCGAGGATGCTGAAGCTTCCGGTGGTGGCGAGCACCGGTGTCGTGGTGCCTTCCGCCGTGGCCCACACCGACCAGGGGCCCGGCTCGCTCTCGATGTAGCTGGACTGTGCGCCGAGCGGGAAGGGGAACATCACCCGGACGGGCTCGGAGAAATCGGGCTGCGTGCGCCAGACGTCGAGCGGCGGCGCCGACTCGGCGAGGTGCACCACCTGCAGCTTGCTCCGGCCGGCGACGGGCGCGCTGCCGGTGTCGGAGAGCTCGAAGGCGAAGAGCGTCCCCTCGATGGTGGTGCGCACGATCGCCGAGGCGACCACCCCGCTCGCCACCGTGATGGTCACGTCGGCCGAATCGAGGCCGGGACGGCGGAACCGCACCACATGCGGCCCTGACGGG
>JBJMOZ010000079.1:0-2619 GCA_045803465.1 Gemmatimonadales bacterium
TAGCACGGACCGCAGCATCAGGTGCATGCGTTCCACCGCCTGCTCCACCTCGAGCCACCGATCACCGACCCAGAACCGGTTGCACCAGGAGCACACGCGTACCGGCACCCCTGCGCGCGGCGTCGAGGCATCGAGGAGCGCCTCGGGTGGCCGCGCGACGACGGCGACCAGCTGCGTGCTGAACTGCACCACACCGCTTCCGGTTCCGCGCACCGTCATCTCCAGCAGTCGTCGTTCCCTCGGGGCATCGCAGCGGAAGCGCAGTCGCACGTCGCGTCCGTGGCGCGCATCGGTGATGATCTGTCGATAGACCTGCGCGAGCGTGAGATCGCGCACGTACGACCAGAGCGAACGGCCGAGTACGCGCTCGGCACCGAAGTCCTCGCCGCCGTTGTCGCGAGCGAACGCCTCCCATGCTTCGTTCACGTGGCAGAGGCGGTCGGCAGCGTCGATGCGGTAGAGCAGGTCAGCGCTCATGGAAGGCACCTGCATGACCACGAGAGAGCACACCCTGAGTGGATATCTAGTGGTGGCGTAAATTCCGTCAATCCCCGCGGGAAGTCGCCGACCGTTCCGGCGGGGTAGCATATGAAGCCTGTTTCATGATCCGGAGGGCAATTGCGATGACCGACCACTACGAAGCTTCGCAACGCGACCTGGACCCGCATCGCGTCGAAGAGCAGCGCACGGCACGCCTCGAGACGGAGGGACGACTGGGGTCGCGCGGAATCGTCGCACGGCAGGACGACGACGATATCGAACTCGCCGATCTGCTCGACGCCGTCGAGCAGTTCGAAGACATGGTCGAGGCGCAGGGTGGCGACCTGATGGTGGACCACATCGGCACCGACCGTCCGGACGACCCGGCGTTCGTGCTGCCGCCACGGCGCTCGGGCGAGTCGGTGCCCACGTACCGGCTCCGCGTCCTCGAGGCGCTCGACCGCCTGCGGACCCGGCCGCCAGACTGACGGGCTGCCCGATCAGCGCAGCGTCAGGAGGTAGGCCGCCATCTGCCGTGCATCGCTCTCGGACACGCCGAGCCCGGGCATGGCGGTGCGCGGACTCTGGGCGCGCGGGTCGTGGATCCACTGCACGACGTGATCCGGGGTGTTCGTGAGCACGCCGCCCACATAGGCGCGCGCGCCGAACCCCGCGAGCGAAGGGCCCACGAGACCGTCGGCGCGCGGGACGCCGGGAATGGTGTGGCAGGTGCCGCAACCCCACGCCGCGAGCGCCTGCCTGCCCTGCTTCGGGTCGCCACCGACGCGCTGATCCACCGCCGACTCCGATGGCTGGCCACAGCCCGCCAGGACGAGCATCGCGAGAGCCCCCAGCATGGCGCTGACGGCACGCCGTTTCGGCGGTGCGAGCCAGCGTCCGACGAGGATGAAGGCCGCCACGGCGTAGCTCATGCCGCCCGGCATCCACATGATGTAGCCTCCGAGCTGCTGGTCGGCGAGCAGCGAGATGCCGTGTGCCTCGGCACCGGCAGCGTAGGCCAGATACCACGGGCGGTCGGCCAGCGCGATGAGGGCGCCGAGAATCGTGGTGTGCAGCGACGTGAAGAAGAGCGACATCACCGCGACGCCCTCGCCGCCCCGATGGGGACGCAGCACCGAGGCCCAGAACAGGAGTGCGGTGCCGAAGAAGCTCGCGTGCTGGAGGGCATGCACGGCGGAATTCGCCACGCTGGCGTTGAACAGCGCCGGGACGTGCCAGCCCCAGATCGCGGCGGCCTGAAGCGCGAAGGCAGTCCCGGGCCGCGTGAGCAGGTGCCACGCGTGCTCGAGCCACCGTCGCCAGCCGGCGCGCGCCAGCCCACGCTGCTGCCGCCGAGGCAGCCATCGAGCCAGCGCCGCGAGGGGATAGCCCGCCACCAGAAGTGGCGCCGCCAGCGCCATGAGCAGCTCGTGCTGCACCATGTGCGCCGCGAAGCGCTCCTCGCTCAAGTGATGCAGCGGCGGCAGCAGCGCGACGGCCAATGACGCGATGCCGGACGCCAGACACCACGCGCGCCCTCGCATGTCAGAGCCTCGGCACCAGCGTCACGAGCGCCGACACCAGGATGCCCGTGACCACCGTGAAGCGCAGGTAGAAGGTGTTGTCGCTGGCATCCTCGAACTGGGTTTCCTTCACCGGACCGCGGTACAGCATGGCGGCGAACGCCACCGTATCGAGTGCGTCGGTGGAAAGCAGGAGGAAGTAGGCGATCAGCACGGCCCAGGTCACCGAGCCGTAGGCATGCGCATCCCAGCGCACGCCCACGGAGCGCAGCTCGAGCCACTGCAGCCCAACGGCGACCATGGCCATGGCCCCCATCACCACCACCCAGCGACGCATGCTCGAAAAATCGAATCGGCGGGCGGCCCGGTCGCACAGCACAGCGGGAACGACGCTGGCCAGCAGTACCAGCGTCTTGAGCAGCGGCACGAGCAGTCCCGGCAGCTGGGTGCGCGGCGGCGGCCACTGCGGTTCGACGCCGCTGAGGTAGAAGTAGCTCCCGATCGCGGTCGCGACCGTGGTGCCCTCGATCAGGATGAACCCGACCACGCCCCACCACATGATGCTCTTCGAGTCGAACCCGACGGTGGGAAGGTCCGACACGTCCAGCAGCCGCGT
>JBJMOZ010000080.1:0-5597 GCA_045803465.1 Gemmatimonadales bacterium
GACGCGCTCGCGCAGGGCGCGCATGCGGAGCCGCCGCTCGGCGCGTGGCATCGCCAGCGAGCGGGCGATGGCCGCCGCGGCCCCGTCGATGTCGTAGGGATTGATGATGACCGCCTCGGCGAGCTCGTCGGCGGCGCCGGCGAACTCGCTCAGCAGCAGGACGCCGTCCTCGTCGGGCCGGGAGGCGATGAACTCCTTGGCGACGAGGTTCATGCCATCCCGGATCGGCGTCACCAACAGCACGTCCACCGCGCGATAGAGCGCAGCGAGCGACTCGGCGTCCATCGGTCGCTCGATCCAGTGCACCGGCACCCACTCGGTCGTGGCGAACCGGCCGTTGATGCGACGGATGAGCCGCTCGACCTCGGCGTGGAAGCTGCGATACGCGGGGACCCGGTCACGGGAGGGGACCGCCACCTGTACCAGCCGCACCCGCCCGCGCAGCTCCGGATGCATGTCGAGCAGGCGCTCGTACGCCAGGAGACGACGCGGAATGCCCTTGGTGTAATCGAGCCGATCGACCCCGACGAGCACCTGCACGCCCTGCGGCCGACGGAAGGTTTTCGCCGCCTTGCCCTTCCCCGCCCGTGCCGCGAGTCGCTCGAAGCGCTCGACATCGATGCCCATCGGGAAGACACCGAGGGAAGTGAGCCGCCCGACGTGGCGTATGGCGGGACCATCGACGACCGATGAGAGATCGGCCGCCGACGCCACCGCGAGCAGGTTGCGCACGTAGCCCGGCGTGTGAAGTCCGATCAGGTCGGCGCCCAGCAGTCCGCGGAGCACTTCGTCGCGCTGCGGCAGCAGCCGGAACATGTCGGCGCCGGGAAAGGGCACGTGCAGGAAGAAGCCGATGCGCAAGTCGGGTCGCATGGTGCGCAACAGCCCTGGCACGAGCATGAGCTGGTAGTCGTGCACCCAGACGCGGGCGCCAGGCGCCGCGAGCGCGGCCAGGCGTCGCGCGAAGCGCTCGTTCACCGCCTGGTAGGTGGACCAGCCGGTGGGCTCGAGCGGGAGTCTGTCGGCAAAAGAGTGGAGCAGCGGCCACAGCACGCCGTTGGCGTAGTCTTCGTAGTACTGCTCCACCTCGTGCGGCGTCAGGTGCAGCGGCTCGAGTCGGCGCCGCCTGAGGTCGGCATCGAGCCGGGTGCGCTCGGACAGGCCGAGGCCCTCGACCGCACCGGGCCAACCGACCCAGCGGGCCTTCGGATCCTTGAGCAGCGGCAGCAGGCCCGTCGCCACACCGCCCACGCTCTCGGCGAGCGTGATCCGGCCGCCGCTGGAGACGCGCACCGTGACCGGCAGCCGGTTCGCGGCGAGCACGAGTCGAGGCGCGCTACGCCCAGCCACGCGCCCGCCCCTCCTCGGCCTCGCGCAGCTGGCCGATGGTGATCGCCGCGTTGATGAGGCCCACGTGGGTGTAGGCCTGCGGAAAGTTGCCCAGGAGCCGGCGACCCTCGGGATCGATGTCCTCGGAGAAGAGGCCGAGCGGATTGGCGTGCGCCATGATGCGGTGGAACGCCTCCTCCGCGTCGTCGAGGCGGCCCATGAGCGCGAGTGCCTCGACCCACCAGAAACTGCAGATGGTGAATGAGCTGCGCGTGAGGCCGAAGTCGTCCCGGTTGGCGTAGCGCAGCACGAGCCCGTTGCGCAGCAGGCGCTGCTCGTACGTCTCCATGGTACGCACGAAGCGCGGATCGCGCGGCGGCACGAGGCCCAGGATGGGCAGGAGCAGGTTCGAGGCGTCGGGGAACTCGCCGTCGAGCGCCTGCGCAAAGCATCCGGCCTCGCTCGAGTAGCCGCGCCGGAGGATCTCCTCGCGCTCGGCGGCGGCCCAGACGTCCCACTGCGCCGCAAGATCCTCGTGCCCCGTGCGACGCGCGATCTCGGCGCCATAGTGCACGGCGGCCCAGCACATCGCACGCGAGAAGGTGTGGTGCCTGAGCATGGTGCGAAATTCCCAGATGCCGGTATCGGGCTCGTGCGCCGTGGCGATCGTCTCCTCCACCAGTTGCTGCACCACCGGGAAGAGGTTGCCCCGCTCCTCGGGCAGGATGCGCGGATCCTGCAGGGCCACGCCGAGACAGAGCACGAGCTCGCCCATGAGGTCGTTCTGCCGCTGCAGGGCGGCCGAGTTCCCGATGCGCACGTAGCCGTTGCCGCCATAGCCGGCCAGGTGGTCGAGCATGATCTCCGGCAGCTCGCGCTCGCCACCGACGCCATAGACGGGCTGCAGCGGCCCGCCGGCGAGCAGGTCCTGCAGGAAGCGCACGAAGCGCAGGAGTTCGTGCACGTGGCTCAGGCGGCGAAGCGCGTCGACGGTGAAGGCCGCGTCGCGCAGCCAGCAGTAGCGATAGTCCCAGGTGCGCGGCGTGCCGAGCTCTTCTGGGATGCTCGTGGTGGCGGCGGCGAGGATGGCCCCCGTGTCCTCGGCGATGTGCAGCTTGAGGCAGAGCGCCGAGCGCAGCACGTGTGCCGCGGCAAACGTGGGCAATGCGCACGCGCGCGCCCAGGCGCGCCACCCGGAAATGGTGAGCTCGAGGTCGTGCCGCACCGAGGCGATGCTGCGCGGCGCGGGCTCGCCGCCGTGCACGAGCACGAAGAACACCGGCTCGTGCAGCACGAAGGCGCGGCGCTCGAGGATGTAGGCAGCCGGCACGTTGGTGACGAGGTGCAGCGGCGTCGGCCCGCCCTGCACCGTCACGCCCCAGCTGGTGGCGACGAGCTGGGGGGTGGCGCGTGCATAGTCGGGACGCGGATCGAAATCGACGAGCACCGTCGGCGAACCGCCCACGGGCTCGAGCAGGCGCACCAGTTCGACGGGCGCGTGCACGCCCACGCCCTGCGGAATACGGGGCGCGAAGTCGTGCAGGTCGACGGCGCCCCCCGTCGCGCTCAGGCGCGTCAGGGCGACGTTGGTATTCGCGACGTACCGCTGCCGTCCCGATCGCTCCTCGCCGTCCGGCAGGATGCGGAACACACCGCCGGCCTGTGCGTCGAGCAGCCGGGCGAAGACCGACGGCGAGTCGAACCTGGGCAGGCACAGCCACTCGATGGCGCTGGTCGGCGAGACGAGGGCGAGCACACGACCGTTTCCGATGGCGGCATGATCGAGCGGTGGAGCGACGGTCTCGGGCGCAGCGGGCATCGGCGATGGGAGTTGGAGAGGAATCGACGTGCCCGCCGGGCAAGACGAAGCGGGCCCCCGTATGGAGGCCCGCCTGACACGACCACGACCGCGAGCCCTAGATACCGTACACCGCGGTCAGCGTGAGGCTCCGGGGCGCGCTTGGAATGCGCTCCTGCACGTCGACGAAGAAGGTGTTGAAGACGTTGCCGAGCTTCATCTGCCACGTGACGTTGAAGAAGTTGTAGGCCGCCCGGAAATCGACCACCGTCATGTCGCCCCGCGGGTCGAGCGGATACGCAAGCACTTCGGGAATGCGGCTGCGATAGCGCACGTCGACGCCGAACCGCTGCCGCCAGACGTTGACCGTGGCGGTGAGGTTGTGAGGCGAGCGGTAGGGCAGCGCCTTGTCGGTGTCGAGGTCCTTCGAGTTCAGGTACAGGTAGGTGAGCTGTGCCTCGAGCCAGTTCGGGATGAGGTAGCTGTTCACCCCGAGATCGAGCCCGACGACGCGCGCGCGGCTCACGTTCTGGAACTGGAACACGAACGGCTGGCCAGGCGCCGGTCCCGGCGCGATCAGGTCGTCGTAGTAGCTGCCGAACAGCGCGCCATCGATGCGCACGCGGTTGTAGAGCGTCGCCGTGGCGCCGACCTCGCCCGACCAGGCCCGCTCGCCCGTGAGCTCGGGGTTCGGCACCACCTGATATCCGGACTGAATGGTGGAGACGAACTGCTCGATCGGGCTGGGGGCCCGGAAGCCGGCCCCCACCGACGCGCGCAGGGAGACGCGTGGCGCGACGCGGAACGACGCGCCGAGCTTGGGGCTCAGCGCCCACTCGGCGTCGGTCGTGCTGGCCTTGTGGTGGTCGAGCCGCAGCCCCGCGTTCACCTTGATGCCGTCGGCGAACTGGATCTCGTCCTGGGCGAAGACGGCGGCGTCGAGCACCGTGGGCGCGCCAAGGAAGCTCGATTCGGTCCAGGTGTGGCCGAGGTCGCCGCCCAGCGTGACCGACTGCTTCTCCGTGGCGAACCAGTTGAAGGCCGCGATCATGCCGGGCTTGTAGGCGCGCTGCCAGTCCTGGTTCTCGGAGAAGTGATTCTGGTTCGAGCTGTAGTTGAAGTACGGGCTCAGCTTGAGCAGCGTCCGCGAGCGCGCCATGGGCGTGATGGTGGCGCCGGTCAGCACGCTGTAGGCCACGCTGTAGTCGTCGGCGTACTGCGGCGGCGGGCGGTACGGCGCGTCGGGATCGTCCCAGACGAAGAAATCCTCGTCGTGCTCGCGCGAGAAGATGGCGTAGGCGTCCCATGGATGCGCGGCATCGGCGCTCGACTGCGCCTTCAGGCGCCCCACGATGGTGCTCGCGCCACCGTTTTCGGTGTACCCGTCGGTGCCCTCGTAGCCGGCGTATGCCCGGAACCCGACGCTGCCGATGCGACGCGCATGCTGCACGCCGAGGCTCGCGAACCCCTGCGTGCTGCTGGTCCACTCGTAGGCGGAGGAGTAGTCGTACGCACCGGCGCTGACGCGCAGGGCCGTCTGCGGCTGCTCGCCGATGGGCGCCGTGATCAGGTTCACCACCCCGCCGAGGGCGTTGCTGCCATAGGTGGCCGAGTAGGCGCCCTTGACGATCTCGGTGCCGCGCAGGTCGAGCATCGGGAGGTTGGAGAAGTTGATCTCACCCCCGTTGGCGCTCAGGATCGGGTGCCCATCGAGCAGCATGAGCACCCGGCTGCCGACGCCCTTCGCGATGCCGGAGGCGCCGCGGATGTCGAGCTGGTCGTTGCCGTTGAAGGTGATGCCGGGCACGTACACGAGCGCCTGGTCGAGTCGCTGCACGTTGCGCTGGAGGATGTCCTGCACCGGCAGCGTGGCGACACTGACGGTGGACTCGTCGGCCAGCTCGGCGTTGCGGCTCGAGGTGACGACGATCTCCTGCAGCTCGAGCGGGCTGCGGTGCAGCGCCAACGTCACGTCCTTCCGTTCGCCGTCAGCGAGCGTCAGGCCCGGCACGCTATCGGCCGCGAAGCCGATGGCTGCCACATGCACGTGATAGATGCCCGCATCGAGCCGGGAGAGCACGAAGCGACCATCGGCCGCGGCCGAAGTGACCAGCGGCGTGCCGCGCAGCAGCACGGTGGCGCCTGCGATGGGCGCGCCCGTTTCGGCGTCCTTGACCACTCCCGAGATGGCGCCGCTCTGGGCAGCCGCGGTGGCGCCCAGACACGGAGTGACGGCCAGAAGCAGGCCGGAGAGTTGAAGGCGGGCGTACCGCAAAAGATTATTGCCCCTTCGTGGCAATCGGCATCAATCCTTGATCAACTGCAAGCGAACCTGCCCCACGCTGGGCACGTCCGTGATCAACGTCAGCGTGCCGGTTGCGCTGTCGAAGGTGTAGGTCCCCAGCAGCTGCGTGCCTGAGCCATCCTCCTCCTGCGTCCACGTGCCGGAGGATGTCGTCCCAGTCGCAGT
>JBJMOZ010000281.1:0-11461 GCA_045803465.1 Gemmatimonadales bacterium
ACCTACTTCACCGGGCAGAAGGAACTCGCCGTCATGGCCGCCATGACGGCGCCGGAGCGGGCGCAGTTCCTCTCGCGCGTGCTGGGCTACGAACGCCTCAAGCTCGTGCAGGACGAGCTGCGCACCCAGCGCTCCACCAGGCGCGCGCGGCTCGAGGCGCTGCAGGCGGGCCTCGTGCCGATGGTGCAAGTGCTCGAGGACATCGCCCGCACCGACCAGCGCGTCGCCGATGCCGTCACTCGCGAGGCGCAGTGCAGCGAGGCGCTCGCGACGGCGACGGCGCGTCTCGGTACCGTGCGCCCGGAATGGGACGCGCTCTGCGGCGTGCGCGATCGCGCCGGCGCGCTCGAGACCGACCTGCGGTTCGCGGAACAGGCCATGCAAGCCGCCTCGGAGAACGAGCGACGCCTGCACGGGGAGGTGACGGCCGCCGAGTCGGCCCGCACCCGGCTCGGCGCACTCGAGCCACGGCTTGCGCCGCTGCCCACCTTGCGGGCCGAGATGGCGGCCCTCGCCAACGATGCCGAGGGCTACGCGCGTCGCACCAAGCTGGCGGCACAGCGCGAGGAGCTCGTGCGGCAGCGCAGCGAGGTCGTGGCTCGCCTCGCCACGGCCCCCGCCCCCGCGGCATTCCAGGAGGCGGAGGTCAAGCTGGCCGCCGTGCGGGAGGCCCTGGATGCGTCGCAGGACGAGCTGAGCGAGAAGCGCACCCAGTGGGCGCAGAACGCGCAGGAAGCCAAGACCAAGCTCGAGGGCCTGCGAGACCAGTATCACGAGCTGCACGAGCAGCGCGAGCGCATCGTGGCCACTGGTGCCGATGGCGCGTGCCCCACCTGTGCCCGTCCACTGGGCAGCGAGTTCGATGCGGTGCTGGGCATGCTCGAGCGTCAGATGGAGGCCGTGAAGCACAACGGCAGCTTCTACCGCCAGCGTGTCGAGCAGCTCAAGGAGCTTCCGCCCGAACTGGGCACGCTCGACACGCGGCTCGAGGAGCTGCAGGCGGAGGTGCAGCAGTTGTCCGGACTGCAGGCGCGCCTCGCCGCGGAACGGCGTGAAGCCGAGCGCTGGACGCAGAAGGATCGTGAACTTGGCTTGCGGCTCACCAAGGTGGAGCAGGACCTCGCCGCGCTGCCCGGCGCGCACTACGACGAAGCCCGCCACCGGTTCGTGCAGGGCGAGCTCGCCGCGCTCGAGCCGCTGGTGCTCGAAGCGGAGCGGCATCGCGCGCTCGCCGGCCGCACCGCCATGCTCACGGCCGATCTCGCCGCCGTGCGTGGGGCGCGCGAAGCCGAAGCGGCGCGCGTGGCGACCGTGCGGGCGGAGCTCGGGTCGCTGGCCTTCAGCCGCGAACACTTCGCCCAGCTCGAGCAGGCGGTGAAGGACGCGGAGCGCACGCTCGCCGACGTTCGGCATGCCCTGGTGCGTGCGCAGGCCGAGCTCGGCTCGGCGCGCGAGGCGCAGGCCGCGATGGCGCAGCGAAAGCTCGAGCGCGAGGAGCGCGAGCGCGAGGCGGGGCAGGTCGCGCTCGAGCTGCGACTCAACCAGGAGCTCGACCACGCCGTCGCCGACCTGCGCACCGAGCTCAATGCCACGCTTCGGCCGGAGTTGAGCGAGGTGGCGTCGGGTTTCCTGCGCGACCTGACCAACGGCCGGTATACCGACCTCGAGCTCGACGAGGACTACGCGGCGCTGCTGGTGGATGAAGGGGAGGCGAAGGGCGTCATCTCGGGCGGCGAGGAGGACGTGGCGAACCTCGCGCTCCGTCTCGCCATCAGCCAGATGATCGCCGAGCGCGCCGGTCAGCCGCTCTCGCTGCTCGTGCTCGACGAAATCTTCGGCTCGCTCGACGACGACCGCCGCGCGGCCGTGCTCGAGCTGCTGCGAAGCCTTGCCGACCGCTTCCCGCAGGTCATCCTCATCACGCACATCGATTCGGTGCGCGACGGGTTCGACCGCATCATCCGCGTCTCGTTCGACGTGCGCCGCGGCGTGGCGCTGGCGCAGGACGAGCCCGTTGGAGGCAGCGATGTGGCGGCCTGAGCGGAGCCTGCACGGACCCGATCAGGCCACCATCCGCGACATCGAGCCGCTCAACCGGCTGTTCACCGAGGCATTCACCGACCGCTACGCGCGCGACGGCCTCACCGGAGTCCGCGTGCCGCCGCTCTCCTCCTCGGTCTGGCGCTACGCCATCGAGGATGCCGGTGAGGGCGCCATGCTCTGGCGCGACGCCGACGGCACGCTGGTCGCGTTCAACATGGTCCACCGCTCGGGGCACGAAGGCTGGATGGGGCCCATCGCCGTGCGGCCCGACCGGCAGGGCGGGGGCGTGGGTCGCGCGGTGGTGCAGCACGGCATCGACTGGTTGCGCGATGGAGGCGCCAGGGTCATCGGCCTCGAGACGATGCCGCGCACCGTCGACAACATCGGCTTCTACAGCCGGCTTGGCCTCGTGCCCGCGCATCTCACCGTGACGATGGTGCGCGATGCCGTCCGCCAGCCCGTGCGCGACACCGAGCGCCTCTCGCGCGGCAACACCGGGGCGCTGGTGAAGGAGTGCGCCATGCTCGCACGCACCGTGGCGCCCGGCACGGATTTCACGGCCCAGGTGCTGCTCACGTCCGAGCTCGAAGCGGGCGACGTCACGCTGGTGCGGCAGGGCGGCGAGCTGACGGGGTTCGCGTTGTGGCACTCGCTGCCACTGGCCTCGGGCCGGCCGCGCGATGAGCTGCGCGTGCTCAAGCTCGTCGCGCGCGACCTGCGTGCCCTCGAGGCGCTGGTCGATGGCCTGCAGGCGGACGCCGTGGGTGAGCGCTTGCGGCGCGTGGCCATTCGCTGCCAGACGGCGTACACCGACGCCTACCTGCATCTCGTCGCGCGGGGTTTCCGCGTGCACTGGACCGACCTGCGCATGACGCTGCCCACGCACGCCGAACGCGCGCCGCAGGGGGCGGGCGTGGTGCTCTCGAACTGGGAGATCTGAGTCAGCTCGCGGGCTCGTCCCTGAGCGCGATCCAGCGCACCAGCAGAAGCACGCCCACGGCCAGCAGCACGTGCACCCAGCCGTGGGTCGTCCCGACGACGAAGGTGAGCACGGTCCACACGAGCAGAAGGGGCAGGGCCACGAGCAGCGAAAGCTTCGGGGACATGATGCCTCGGTTGACGATGTGGTTCGACAATCCTAACTTGAATGCAGGCGGCGGGGACATCCGTTACCGAGCCGATAAGTCTGACCGAGGGCCTGAATCTCGTGGCCGATGCCACGCCCCACGGGGGAAGACAGGAGTTGCGAGGAGGGCGCCGAACATTTTTGGTCGGGCTTCGTTAACCCTCCCCGTCGCCATATATTCGAACGCCGGTCCCTCGTGGGCCGGCGTTCGTTTTGGCAGGGAACCCGTCGCGTCACCGGGGGTGCCATGCGCATCCCCGACAGGAGTCGGCATGCCCCGATGCAGCGTCACCCGGCGCGTGAACTTCAACGCCGCTCATCGACTCCATAACCCGGCGATGCCGGAGGCGTGGAACCGCGAGACGTTCGGGCCCTGCAACAATCCGAGCTTCCACGGCCACAACTACGACCTCGACGTGTCGGTGGAAGGCGAGATCTCGCCCGCCACGGGCTACGTGATGGACCTCACCGAGCTCAAGCGCCTCGTCGAGGATCTGGTGCTGTGCCGGCTCGATCACCAGAACCTCAACGTGGACGTGCCGTGGTTCGCCGAGCTTAATCCCCCGGCCGAGAACATCGCCGTCGTGATCTGGCGCGAGCTGCGTGCGGCGCTGCCGTCCGACCTGACCCTGCGCATCCGACTCTGGGAGACCCCCCGCAACTATGTCGACTATTCCGGCGACGCCTGACGTGCACCCCATCGCGCACCACGTGCGCGAGATGATCCGCGGCCTCGGCGAGGACGTGGAGCGCGAGGGCCTCGTCAAGACGCCCGAGCGCGTCGAGGCCGCCATGAAGTTCCTCACCCGCGGCTACGGGCAGACGGTCGATGACGTCATCGGCGACGCCATCTTCGAGGAGGCGCACGAGGACATGATCCTCGTGCGCGACATCGAGCTCTACTCGCTCTGCGAGCACCACCTGCTGCCCTTCTTCGGCCGCGCGCATGTGGCCTACATCCCGCACGGACGGATCCTGGGCCTCTCCAAGACGGCGCGGCTCGTCGACATGTTCGCGCGGCGGCTCCAGGTGCAGGAACGGCTCACCGACCAGATCGCGGATGCGATGATGACCGCCCTCGCGCCGCGCGGGGTGGGCGTCGTCATCGAAGCGCAGCACTTCTGCATGATGATGCGCGGCGTGGAGAAGCAGGGATCGCGCACCGTCACCAGCGCCGTCCGCGGCACCTTCCGCAGCGACA
This sequence comes from Gemmatimonadales bacterium, assembly GCA_045803465.1. Taxonomy (GTDB): domain Bacteria; phylum Gemmatimonadota; class Gemmatimonadetes; order Gemmatimonadales; family GWC2-71-9; genus JAGGAG01. Next base: position 4,371 of record JBJMOZ010000281.1, read on the forward strand.
ACCGGACCCGCGACGAGTTCCTGCGCCTCGCGCACGCTCCGTGGCAGCCGTAGGCCCGCTCGCGGAACGCACCGCCGTCGTCACGGGTGCGTCGCGCGGCATCGGGGCGGCCGCCGCGACGGCGCTCGTGGGCCTCGGCGCCCGCGTCGTGCGGGTGGCACGCACGCTCGTCCCGCACGCCGACGCCCAGGGTGAAGATGTCCCCTGCGACCTCACCGACGCCAAGGCGCTCGCGAAACTCGCCGCCGGCATCCTCGCGCGCCACGGCGCCCCGGACATCGTGGTGAGCAACGCCGGCGCATTCGTGATGCGCCCGCTCGAGCACACCACCGACGAGCAGATCGACGAGCAGATTGCAGTCAACCTGCGCGCTGCGTTCGGCGTGGCGCGCGCCTTCCTGCCATCGATGGCGCGGGCGGGGCGCGGCACCTTCATCCATCTTGGCAGCGTGGCCGACCACGTCGGCTTCCCGGGCAATGCGGCGTATGCCGCGAGCAAGTTCGGACTGCGCGGACTGCATGAAGCCCTGGCCGCGGAGTATCGCGGCCGGGGCGTGCGCCTGACGCTCGTCTCGCCCGGGCCCACCGACACGGATGTGTGGACGCCCATCGACCCCGATGCGCGCCCCGACCTGCCCAACCGCGCCCAGATGATGCGCCCGGGAGACGTGGCCGACGCCATCGCGTTCGTGGCGACGCGGCCGCCCCAGGTGCAGGTGGATTGGCTGCAGCTGGGACCGGTGTGAGCCACGCGGTGCTTCAACCGCCGAGCCGCGCATGTTCATCGAGCTGACCGATCACCTGCGCTGTGTCGCCGAGCATGACGAGAGCTTCGTCGTGCTGCTGCCCGACGAAGTCGTCGACCGCTCGGTGCGGCGCGGCACGCTCGGTTGCCCGATGTGCGGCGCGATCTACCAAATCCGGGATGGCGTGCTCGAGGCCGGCGAAGTCGAGGCGCCATCGGGCGGCGAGGACGTGCCGGCCGGCGACGCGCTGGCGGCGCTCGCCGGACTCGGCGGTCCCGGCGGCTACATGGTGCTCGCCGGCGCCGCCGCCGGCCGCTGGTCGGAGGTGTCGGCCGCCCTGCCGGGTGTGCATCTGGTGCTCGTGAATCCGCCGGAGGGCGTCGAGGAGGAGCGCGGCATGAGCGTGCTGCGCAGCAGTCGCCTGCCGTTGCAGAGTCGCTCGATGCGCGCCGTAGTGCTCGGTGCTCCGTTCGGGAGCGACGAAGCATGGGTGGAGGATGCTGCGCGTGTCGTCCTCCCCGGCCTGCGGGTGGTGGGGCACGGCGCAGCGCCCGCGACGGCGGCGCTCGATCTGCTGGCGGAGGCGGAGGGCTGGTGGGTGGCACAGCGCGCGCGGCGCTGAACGACAGAACTCAGGCGCTCGTCACGCCGGCGTACGCCGCCTCGATCTGCGCACGATACTTCTCCTCCACGACGCGCCGCCGCACTTTCAGCGTGGGCGTCATCTCGCCCGACTCGATGCTGAAGTCCTCTGGAATCAGCACGAACCGCTTCGGTACCTCGAATCGCGCCAGGTCGCGCAACGTGCGCTTCACTTCGCGCTCCAGCTTCTCCATGGCGTCCGGATGCGCGAGCAGCGCCTCGTCGCTCGCCACCGCGAGCCCATGGTGCGTCGCCCACTCGCGCAGCACCGGCACATTCGGCACCAGCAGCATGATCGGGAAGCTGCGGCGGTCGCCGAGCATGACCGCGTTGACGATGAAGCGACTCGCCCGCACCATGTTCTCGATGGGCTGCGGCGCGATGTTCTTGCCGCCTGCGGTGACGATCAGGTCCTTCTTGCGATCCGTGATCCGGAGGAAGCCGTCCTCGCTCAGCTCGCCGATGTCGCCGGTGTGGAACCAGCCGTCGGGCGTCAGCGCCTCGCGCGTGGCCTCGGGCTTGTCGTAGTAGCCCCGCATGACGTGTGGCCCGCGCGTGAGGATCTCGCCGTCCGGCGCGATCCGCACCTCCGACCGCGGGATCGGCTTTCCCACCGTGCCGAAGCGGAAATCCTCGAACGTGTTCACCGCGATCACGGGCGACGTCTCGGTAAGCCCGTACCCCTCCAGGATCGGCAGCCCGGCGGCGTGGAAGAACCGTGCGATCTCCGGATTGAGGGGCGCGCCGCCGGAAACGAAGAAGCGTATCCGGCCACCCGTGCGCTCGCGCAGCTTGCGGAACACGAGGCGGTCGGCCAGCGCGTGCGATAGCGCGAGGCCTGGCGGAACGCGGCCGGCCACCTTCGCCTCCGCCCAGCGCTCGCCGGTGTGCCGCGCCCAGTGGAAGATGCGGCGCTTGAGCGTCGAGCCCGTGGCAGCGCTCTCCAGTACCCGGGCGAAGATCTTCTCGTAGAGCCGCGGCACCGACAGCATCACGGTGGGCCGCCGCTCCAGCATGTCGGCGCTGACCGTGTCGATGCCGCCGGCATAGTTGATCAGCGCGCCGCAGTGCAGCATCAGGTAATGTCCCGCCATCCGCTCGAAGATGTGCGAGAGCGGCAGGAACGAGAGGCATTCCTCCTCGCCGTCGAGCTGGATGCGCGCCAGCGAATACATCACGTTGGACGTGATGTTGCCGTGCGTCAGCATCACGCCCTTCGGGTCGCCCGTGGTCCCCGAGGTGTAGATGAGCGTGGCGAGGTCGTCGGCCGTGACCCGGCGCGCCGCCGCCTCCCAGGCCGCGACGGGCGCCGCCCGTCCCTCGGCCAGCAGCGCGTCGAAGGCGAGTGCATCGCCGGGCGCCGTCACCGCATCGAACGCCACGATGCACCGCAGCGCCGGGCATTCGGCCTGCGTCTCACGCAGCTTGTTCAGCTGGGCCTGGCTGGAAACGAACGCCACCGACGCGCCGGAGTCGCGCAGGATGTAGGCGACCTGCCGGGCGGGCAGGGTAGGGAAGATCGGCACGTCGACCGCGCCCAGTGCGAGCGTGGCGTAGTCGGTGATGGCCCACTCGGGCCGGTTCTCCGACAGGATCGCCACCCGGTCCCCGGACCGAACGCCCAGCGTGGTGAGTGCGTGGCTCAGGGACTTCACGCGCTCGAGCAGTTCAGCGTATGAGAGCTCCGCCCAGATGCCGTCGACCTTGCGACGCATCACCACCGGATGCGTGCGAAAGCGCTCGATGGCGTCGAGGAAGAGTTCATTGAGTGTGGCGGGGCCGGCGTCGCTCATGCCTGCGGCGTCAGAAGAAGACCACCGTGAACGCCTGGCCCGAGCCGGGAACCGGCGTGCCGCGGCGCTGCACGGCGCGCACCTGCACCGTGACGGATGCCGGGGGCGTGGCACCGGTCACGCGCTGTACGGCCACCGGCGTCGTCGGGGCGCCGTCGGCGCCCGTCAGCACGGTGTCCACCAATCCGCCGCCACTGAGCTCGACCGTGCGCGCCGCGGGATCGGCGAACACCGGCTGCACGATCTCGTAGATCAGCGACCGGCCGCTGAGCGGTCCGGCGGGACTGAACGACTCGACGCGCGACACGAGCGCCACCGACGCCGTTTCGTCCGCCGCGACCGTGTCCTCGACGGGGCCCGGCACGATGATGGTGTCGGCGCGCGCCTCGACGGTGAGCGTGGTGAAGCCGCTCTGCAGGTTGCCGAACTGCGCCTGCACCCGCCCCGCCACCGCCGGATACTTGCCCACGATGATCCCGGCCGCCGTGTCGACGATCGTGAGGGTCGTGTCGGGCGTGACCCAGCGGATGTCCGCGGCCACGCTGTCGCCGTTCTCGTCGAGCGCCCGGGCGCCGAACGTCGCGGTATCGCCGAATTCGATGATGGGAGGCGCGGGAGGAAGGATCTCGAGGGCGATCACCCCATCGCCGAGCTCGTCCAGGTTGCTGCACCCGACGAGCAGCAGGGCGAGCGCCGCGCGGGCGCCGCGATTCACGCCTCCTCCGTCGGCTGCTCCGGCTCGCCGCCCAACCCGCGCAGCGCCTCCTCGGCATGCCGCACCCAGCGCTCGGCGTCCGCGCCCTTCGGCCGGCGAGCGAGGAACTCGCGCAGGTGCAGCACCGCCGCGTCCTGCTCGCCGCGCTTCAGCAGCAGGAACGCCAGGCCGTAATGCGCGCCGCCCAGGGTATTGTCGATCTCGAGCGCGCGCCGATAGAGGCGGATCGCTTCCTCGGGCTGCGCCGTCTTGGTGTAGGCGATGGCCATGTTGAGCAGGATGCGAGCGTCGGTGGGATTGTCCCGATGGGCGAGGCGATAGCTCGTCAGGGCGGCTTCGTAGTCGCCCTGCCGCTCCAGTGCGAGCGCCTCGTTGAGGTAGTCGAGGCGCTGCGGCTGTGGGGCGCTGCCGCCCGTGCGCTGCCCGCCGAACAGCTTGTCCCAGATCCCCATCGCGTCGCGGCCGCCCTCGGATGGCGTAAGTGAATGCCACGCCTGCGGAAGCAGACGGTGGCAGTATTGTAGTTTCGGGCTCGGGGGGCCGCAACGCAGTTGCCCCGTCCGTGGCAGTCTCGTACGTTGCCAGAGAACCACGCTGCCCGACCCGCCATGGAATCCGGAGTGCCGCACATGCGTCGTGCCCCTACCCTCGTTCCTCGCGGTACCCTCGTGGTCGACTGGGCCTTCTTCGGCGAGATCTGCCGGGCCCTCGCCCTGCGCGTGGCGCGCGACTACCAGCCGGAAGTGGTGCTGGGCATCGCCAAGGCGGGCGTGATCCCCGGGGCCGTCGTCTCCTCGATCCTGCAATGCGAGTTCGCCTCGATGGCCGTCACGCGCCGGGATGAGGGCGCCGAGCCCATCCTGGTCGCGGGGCCGCCGGCCTCGATCCGCGGTCGCCGCGTCCTCCTGGTGGACGAAACCTGCGACTCCGGCAACACCATGCGACTCGCCCTCAACGAGGTGCGGAGCCTTCGGCCGGTCGAAGTGCGCACGGCCGTGTCGTTCAAGACGGGACCATACCAGCCCGACTACCACGCGTTCGAGACCGAGAACTTCATCATCCTTCCCTGGGACCGCGAGATCATCCAGAACGGCGAGCTCGTCGTGCGTCCCGACTACGCCACCCGACTCGGTTCCTAGCGCGGCCGTGCTCGATCGGCTCCTCGAGGCCCTGCGGCACTCGCGGGCCGATTTCGCCGAGATCCGCTACGAGCGCGCGTGGATCACCACGGTGTCGTGGCGGGAGCGTCGGCTCGAGGAGGCCACCGAGGCCGTCGATATCGGCGGCACGGTGCGATGTCTCGACCACGGCCGTGGCTGGGGCTTCGCATCCGTTGCGTCCGGTGATGACGTCCCGGCCCGACTCGCGCGCGCACACGAGCTCTCCCTCGCGACGCGCCCCGAGATGCCCGTCGCGCTCGCCCCGGCCCCGGTGCGCGAAGGATGCGATGCGCCCGATCTCGGGGGCGATGTGCGCGGCATCCCCCTCGAGGCGAAGCGACGGCTGGTCGAGGAGCTGAGCGGCGAGATGCTCGCCTTCGACCGCCGCGTGGTCGACACGCGGCTTGCCTACCGCGATGCCGTCATCGAATTCTGGTATGCCAACTCCGAAGGCACCCGGATGCAGGGCGTGCGTCCGGACGTGCAGCTCGCGGCGCTCGCGGTCGCACGCGACGGCGGCACGGTCGAGCGCGCCCTCGCGTCCTTCGGCGCACGCGCAGGCTGGCTGTCGGCGCAGGGGCACGAGGAACGTTTCCGTTCCGCGGCCCGGCAGGCGGTGAGCCTCCTCGGCGCGCAGCCCATTCGCAGCGGGACATGGCCGGTGGTGCTCGATCCGCGCCTCGCCGCCGCGCTCGCGCACGAGGCGGTGGGCCACCTGTGCGAAGCCGACGTGGCGTCCGAGCCCGGAGCCTACCTGGCCCCGCTCGGTGCGCGGCTCGGCAGTCCTCGCCTGACCATCGGCGACGATGGCAGCGTGCCGGGCCTGCGCGGCTCGCTTCCCTTCGACGACGAAGGCACGCCTACCGGCAACACGCTGCTGGTGCAGAACGGCGTGGTGGTCGGCCACCTGCATACACGCGAGACGGCGGCCCGTGATCGTGCGCGGCCCACCGGCAGTGCGCGCGCCGCCTCGTGGCGCCATGCGCCGCTCGCCCGCCTGAGCAACGTGTACGTGGCCAATGGCACCGGCAGTCGCGCGGACCTGCTGCGTGACATCCGCCTGGGCGTGTACGCCTGCGACGTCATCGACAGCCAGCGCCAGGGCGACCGGATCACCTTCACCGCTGGTCATGCCTACATGATTCGCGACGGCGAGCTCGCCGAGCTCGTGAAGCACGTCGTCGTCGCGGGACGCGTCAGCGACCTCCTCGGCGCCGTCGATCGTGTGGCAGGCGACTTCCGCTGGCACGACGATGGGGGCGATTGCACGAGGCGTGGTCAGGGGCCGGTCGTCGTCACCGACGGCGCGCCTCACGTCCGGCTCGAGCGCGCCGAGATTCGCGGCGTGGCCCCGTGATCGCCCGGATCCTCGAGCTCGCCGCCCCGCGTGCGGCGGCTGCCGATGTCCGCACTACCGACGACCAGACGCTCGTGCTGACGCTCACCGATGATGCGGTCACGAGCGCGGCCTCGCTCTCGGAGCACGGAGTCAGCGTACGCGTGGTGAACGACGGACGTGTCGGGCGCGTGGGCACCACCGATCAGGACATCGAGTCGCTGGTGGACCGCGCGCTGGCGTCCGCGGCGGCCAGCGATCCGTCGCCGATGCTCCTTCCGGGTCCCTCGCCGCTGCCCCCCGTGGCGACGCACGACACCGAGGCGGCGGCCCTCGATCTCGAGACACTTGCCGACCTGGGTTGGCGCCTGTCGGGGCGCTTGCGACGCGATGGCCGGCGCGTGCTGGTGCATCTCGAGCGATCGGTGGGCCGGGTGCACATCGCCAACACTCGCGGCGTCGATGCCGGATACGACGCGAGCCTCGTGGCGATTGAGCTGACGGTGCTGCGCACCGCCGACGGCGTCGTCGCGACGCGGCAATTCTCGTCGGTGAGCGTACCCGACGATGCAGCGCTCGCCGAGCTGGCGGCCGACATCGAGCGCCAGCTGGAGTGGGCGCACTCGGGGGCGATGGCACCGAGCGCGCCGGGACCGGTGCTGCTGATGCCGGCGGCAGTGCGCGGCCTGCTCGTGCCGGT
>JBJMOZ010000291.1:0-5579 GCA_045803465.1 Gemmatimonadales bacterium
CGCAGCCGGTGATCGCGCGGGTGCACGGCATCGCGACGGCGGCCGGCTGCCAGCTCGTCTCCATGTGCGACCTCGCAGTGGCGTCGGAGGCGGCGTCGTTCGCGCTGCCCGGCGTGAACATCGGCGTCTTCTGCTCCACGCCGGCGGTGGGCGTGGCGCGCAACATCGGCCGCAAGCGGGTGATGGAGCTGTTGCTGACGGGCCAGCCGGTGGATGCGCCGACCGCGCTCGCGTGGGGCCTCGTGAACCGGGTGGTGCCGGCCGAGCAGCTCGACGCGGAGGTGGCGCGCTTCGCCGGGCTCATCGCCTCGCGCAGCACCGCCGCCATCGCGCTCGGCAAGCGGGCATTCTACGAGCAGGTGGGCGCCGGGCTCGACGCCGCCTACGCGTCGGCGGGAGAGGCGATGACCTGCAACATGACCTTCGCCGATGCCGCGGAAGGCATCGACGCCTTCCTGGGCAAGCGGGCGGCGCTCTGGCAGGATCGCTGAGCACCGCGTCCGCCGGGTTCCTGACGGCGGCAGGCCACCGGCTCGAGAACCGCACCATCCCGGCCGCGCGGCCGGGGCTGCCGGTGCTCGTGTTCCTGCACGAGGGGCTGGGCTCCCGCGATCTGTGGCGCGACTGGCCCGATCGCGTCGCCGAACGCACGGGCTGCGCGGCGCTGCTGTACTCGCGCTATGGGTTCGGGAAGTCCGACCCCCTCACCGCGCAGCGGGGGCCCACCTACCTCGAGGTCGAGGCGCTCGACGCGTTGCCCGAGGTGCTCGCGCACTTCGGCATCGAGCGACCCGTGCTCATCGGGCACAGCGACGGCGCGACCATCGCGCTCATCCATGCGGCGTCGGGTCGGTGGCCGGTGCTGGGCATGGTGATCATGGCGCCGCACATCTTCATCGAAGACGTCACGCTGGAAGGGATCCGGCAGGCGAAGACGGCATTCAGTTCGGGCGGGCTGCGTCGAAAGCTCGTCCCGTTCCACACCGACGTGGACGCCACCTTCTCCGGCTGGGCCGACGTGTGGCTGACGCCCGAATTCCACCACTGGACCATCGAGCCGCAGTTGTCGGGCATCACCTGCCCGGTGCTGCTGATCCAGGGCGAACTGGATCAGTACGGCTCGCCGGAGCAGATCCTCGCCATCGCGCGGCGGGTCTCGGGGCCGGCGGAGGTGATGCTGCTGCCCGGGTGCGGGCACGCGCCGCACGTGGAGCGCGCCGGGGAGGTGCTGGAGGCGATCGCGCGGTTCGTCAGCCGCACACGTACGTCGCCCGGCGCCACGTAGCGTCGAACCCGCCGCTCACCGTCGAGCCGTCCGCGAAGCGCACGCGCACTTCGCCGGTCAGCACCGTGTCGGCTGCGTTCTCCCGGAACTCCACTCGCGTGGACGACGCCTGTTCGCATTCGCCTTCGCCTGGGCAGCGGCCGGCCCATCCCTCGTCCGAATGGCCCGACCAGCTGAACTCCTCGCCCTGCACGTCCGCCGCACTCCGGTAGATGAGCACCTCGATGCGCGGCGACGTCGTCGGCAGGCTGTCCGACGCTTCCGCAGTCAGGAGCAGGCGCGTCCCGGGACCATCGGTAGGCCCGCATCCTCTCGTCGCGTAGGCGAATGGGTAGCCGTCCGGCGCCGTGGGCACGGGACCGCTGTTGTCGTCGCAGGCGAAGAGCAGGAGGGCGAGGGCGAGCACCGAGGAGCGCATGAAGTGAACCTAGTCGAACGCCGCCTGGACGACCCGGATGCGCCGCTCCTCGATGTTGCGTCGCACGTTGTCGAACATTCGACTGGCATCGTCGCCGAACAGCAGGTTCGGGCCAAGCGGCGATGCCAGCGGCGGCTCGCGGCGCTTCATCAGCCACTCCAGCGTCTGCTCGGTGACGTCGTGCCACGCGCGCTCGGTGAAACCCGCCTCGCGGATGAGTCGGCGTTGTTCATCGACGTGCAGCAGGGCGTTCAACTCGCCCGAGTCCGCCCACGGAAGCGGGTAGTGCAGTCCGTCCATGCCGTCGTCGCCCATCACGTCGTGAAGCACGAAGCGCCCGCCCGGCACGAGCGCCCGGGCCGCCGCATGGTAGAGCGCCGGCTTGTCGGGGATGTTCATCGACGCGTGCTGGGTCCACACCACGTCGAAGCTCGCATCCGGCACCGGCGGCGCCGTGGCGTCACCGACGAGGAAGTGCACGCGATCCTCCAGGCGCAGCCAGCGCGTGATCTTCTCGCCCGCCTCGCAGAACGCCGGTGTCGCGTCCACCACGGTGACGTGACAGCCGGCGCGACTCGCCGCCACGCGTGCGCTGCCCCCGAGCCCGCCACCGAGGTCGAGCATGCGCTCGCCGTGTCTCGCCTGCGCGAGTTGCAGCAGGTCGAGCGTTGCGGCAAGCCCGCGCAGGTGGAACTGGTCGAGTCCGGCGAAGTCCTCGGCGTGCAGTCCGTCCGTCGTGCGTCCGGACCTGTCCAGCGCACTGCGGAGCGCCCCGACGATGTCGTCGCGATGGTAGAACGCCGGCACGGCGTCCGACGACATGAGGCGCTCCATGGGAAATGGCTCGGGTCTAGGCCGACCGCCCGCGATCCTCGCGCGACGAACCGGCGTGTTCGGTCAGGCACACCGTCAGCAGCATCTCGCTCGCTTCCGGCGCCTGCACGTTGTGCACCACGCCCGGCCCGATCGTCAGCACCTGGCCGGGGCGGAGCTCGTGGTCACCGTCCTCCGTGGTGATGCGCAGGTGGCCACGGGTGAGCATCAGCGTCGCCATGCCAGGGACCTGATGGTCCTTGAACACGCCACCCTGCTCGAACGTGAAGAGCACCAGCGTCATCGGGCCGTGCCGGTCGAGCGCGACCTGGCGATGACCGTCACGCGACGTGTGCGGCTCGGCGCGCAGCTGGCTGGCGGCCGCCGAGAGGTCGAACAGCTGGACGGACGGGGCGAAGCGCTGCTGCGGGGACGGACGGAGCCGTTCCGGTTCGCTCATGAATACCTCCTCTTGATGTCAGTGGCGCGAGATGGCGTCCGCGATGGCGACGAGATGGCATCCCGCCCCGCCCAGCACGAAGACATGCCAGATGGCGTGCGCATAACGCCGGCTCCAGACGTAGAACGGCACGCCGATGGTGTACAGCAGTCCGCCCGCCACCAGCCAGGCCACCTGTGTCGGCGTCAGTGCCCGGAGCACCGGCCTGGCCGCGATCACCACCAGCCAGCCGAGGGCGAGGTAGAGCAGGGTGGAAAGGGTCGGGAAACGGAAACGTAGCGTCGCCTTCAGCACGATGCCGACGATGGCGAGCCCCCAGCTCAGCCCGAACAGGGTCCAGCCCCAGCCGCCGCGCAGCACTCCGAGCGTGAACGGCGTGTACGTGCCGGCGATGAGCAGGTAGATGGCGCAGTGGTCGAACAGGCGGAACAGGTGCTTCGCGCGACAGTCGGGAAGGGCATGGTAGAGCGTCGAGGCACTGAAGAGCAGGATGGCCGTGACACCGAAGACGATGCCGCCGGCAAGTCTCCATGGGTCGTCGTGACCGCGCGCGGCGAGGATGAGCCACGGCAGTGCCGCGATCGCGCCCACCAGTCCCACGCCGTGCGTGATGCTGTGGACGATTTCCTCGCCCAGCGTGTAGCCGGCGTGGCCCTGCGAGGTGGGGGTGGTGGTATCCGGCTCCATGGGGAATAGTACCCCGGCGCTCGAATCAGGTCGCGGCGGGCTGGCTCATCGTGCGCACCGCCGCACGGTTGACCAGGATGCGCACGTTGTTGCTGGAGTCATCCGCCGGCAGCACGAAGAAGAACGGCTTTATCGGTGGATAGCGCACCGTCAGGCCCAGGATCCGCTCGCCGTCGACGAACTCGACCTCGATCAGCGCGGCGCCCCGGGTGCGCACGTCGGCGGGCGCGACGGCGACAGCATCGTTCTTCGCCGGGTTGCCGGCCAGATCCCGCACGAAGAAGAGCGCCTTGAGGTCGCTGAGCTTCACCTCGATGACGCTCTGGTCCTCGGTGCGGATGTGGCAGGTGGGCTTGACCGGGTCCACGTCGAGACTCTGGCCCTTCACCACGCGATGGTCGAGGTAGTGCGCGACGACTTCGTTGGCCATGCGATCTGCTCCGCTCGGTTCAGGACTTCCCGTTGGCGTGACGTGCCTTCACCAGCGCCCCGGGATCGTTGGTGACGATCCCGTTCGCGCCGCGGGCCCACAGCTGCTGCGCGAGCGCCGGATCGTCCACCGTCCACACGCTCACCGCCGCGTCGAGCCGCGCCGCGTCCCTGATGAAGCGACGGGTCGGCACCTCCAGCCCCCGGTAGCGCCACGGCACGCTGAGCAGGCGGTACGGCACGCGTCGCGGCCGGCCCATCAGCCGCGCCAGGTAGAGCCGCTGCACGTCGCGTCCCGACGCGCCGGCCACGAACGGCGGCCCGCGGAAGCGGCCCATCGCGTCATGCCGCATCGAAGCCACCACCGTCCGCTCCGTGGCGTGCATCTCGGTGAGCAGCCGCGCCAGCGCGTCCTGCACGGCGCCGGTCTTGATCTCGATGAGCAACGGCATGTCCGGCCAGGCGTCGAGCACCTCCGCCAGGCGGGGCACGTGCACGCCGCGACCGCTCCAGCGCCCCGACGGGAATCGATAGCCCGCGTCCATCATCGCGAGCTCGGCGGCGGTGCGTCCGAGCACCGGGCCGCGGCGGTCGCAGGTGCGATCGAGCGTCTCGTCGTGGATCACCACCACCTGGCCGTCGGCCGACAGGTGCACGTCGAGCTCGAGCGCGTCGACACCCAGCCCTACGGCGAGCTCGAACGACGGAATCGTATTCTCTGGCGCGTGCGCGCACGCCCCCCGGTGCCCGATGACGAGCCGGCGATTGCGCTCCAGCAGCGGGTTCACCGGTGCGCCGCCCCGGCGCGGTCCGCCGCGACCGCGAAGCGGTGCACGATGGCGCCCGCCGGCTCGATCTCCGAGATCCCCTCGACGCTCTTGCCGGCCTGCCAGTAGTCCTTCGAGCTGTTGCCGTGCAGCGACGCGCGCTTCAGGCGCACCGCGGAGCGCAGCGTGTACCAGGCGCGCATCATGTGCTTGGTGCGGCGGCCCATCAGCAGCCGGCGCGCCAGCGGCCCGGCGCGCGTCCCGATGCGCTGCACGTAGGGCGTGTTGATGACCGCGAGCGGGACCCCCGTGACGCGCTCGGTGAGCACGATGTCCTCGGCGCGCGCGTCTACCAGCGCCGCCTTGTAGCTGGCATGCGCGGCGCACTCGGTGGTGGCGATGAAGCGCGTGCCCATCTGCACCCCGTCGTAGCCCAGCGCGAGCATCGTGACGAATCCCGCGGCGTCGCCGACGCCGCCGGCGGCCACGATGGGCTTGCCGAGGGGCGCGAGCTCGTCGAACAGCTGCGCGGCGCTCCGGGCCCCCGCGTGGCCGCCCGCCCGGTCGTTCACGGCGACGAGCCCGTCCACGCCGCCATCGATCGCCTTCCGGGCGAAGCGCGCCTCGGTGACGTCGTGGTAGACCTTGCCGCCCGAGGCATGGACCAGGTCGCAGACCCAGCGCGGGTTGCCGAGCGAGGTGACGAAGAAGCGCACGCCC
>JBJMOZ010000043.1:0-8156 GCA_045803465.1 Gemmatimonadales bacterium
GCCAGTTTCGCCAACTGCACTCCCGTACGCCCGGTCATCCCGAGCGCGGCGAGACCCCGGGCGTGGAGACCACCACCGGTCCGCTCGGTCAGGGCGTCGGCAACGCCGTCGGCATGGCGATGGCCGAGCGGTTCCTCGCCCAGCGGTTCAACGCGCCCGGCCAGGCCGTCGTGAACCACCGTACCTGGGCCGTCGTCAGCGACGGCGACCTCATGGAGGGCATCGCCAGCGAAGCCGCTTCGCTCGGCGGCCACCTGCGGCTCGGCAAGCTCAAGCTCATCTACGACCGGAACAGCATCACCATCGACGGGCGCACCGATCTCTCGTTCAGCGAGGACGTGGGCGCCCGTTTCGCCGCATACGGCTGGCACGTGCTGCACGTGGACGATGGCAACGATCTCGAGGCCATCGACGCGGCGCTCGAGGCCGCAGCCGCCGAGACGACGCGGCCTTCCATCATCGTGCTGCGCACCGTGATCGCCGACCCGGCCCCCACGAAGCGCGACACGTCGGCCGCCCACGGCGCCGCCCTCGGCCCGGACGAGATCCGGAAGACCAAGGCCATCCTCGGATGGCCCGAGGATCAGCCCTTCTTCGTGCCGGACGAGGCGTACGCCGACATGCGGCAGGCGGTGCCGCGCGGCCAGGCGCTCGAGGCGGCGTGGCGGCTCGACTTCGACGCCTGGGCCGCCGGCCGGCCCGACGCCGCCGCCGAGTATGTGCGCACGATGCGCGGCGAGCTGCCGGCGGAATGGACGAAGGCCCTGGGCGTCATTCCCGCCGAGAAGGGTCCGCTCGCCACGCGACAGGCGTCGCACACCGCCGTGCAGGCGCTCAGTGGTATGCTGCCGGAGCTCATCGGCGGCTCGGCCGACCTGGCCGAGAGCACCGGGACGGTGCGCAAGACGGGTGGCACGTTCGGGCCGGTCACCACCGGTGCCACGATAAACTGGGGTATCCGCGAGCACGCGATGGGTGCGGCGATGAACGGCATGGCGGCCCATGGCGGGTGCCGGCCGTTCGGCAGCACCTTCGTCGTCTTCTTCGACTACATGAAGCCGTCGATCCGGCTCGCGTCGCTGATGAAGCTGCCGGTGATCTTCGTCGGCACGCACGACTCGATCGGCGTCGGTGAAGACGGGCCGACCCACCAGCCCATCGACCAGCTCGCCATGCTGCGCGCCATTCCGGGCCTCGTGACGCTGCGTCCGGCCGATGCGAACGAGACGATCGACGCGTGGCAGGTGGCCATCGCGCGCACCACCGGGCCCACGGCGCTCGTGATGACGCGCCAGAAGCTGCCGGTGCTGCCGCCGGCGCGCGGCGGCGTGCAGCGGGGTGCCTACGTGCTGCATGAGCCCGAGGGTGGTGCGCAGGCGATCCTCATCGCCACGGGCTCCGAGGTGCACGTGGCGGTCGAGGCGGCGAAGCTGCTGGCCGGAGAAGGCATCCGGGCGCGGGTCGTCTCGATGCCGTCGTGGGAACTGTTCGCGGCCCAGGACGCGGGGTATCGCGACTCGGTGCTGCCGCCGGCGATCCGCGCGCGCGTCGCCATCGAGGCGGCGAGCCCGATGGGCTGGGAGCGCTGGACCGGAAGCGACGGCGCCATCCTGGCGATGCGCTCCTTCGGCGCCTCGGCCCCGGGCGACACGCTGTTCAAGGAATTCGGATTCACCCCGACCGGCGCGGCCGCGCTCGTGCGCGACGTCCTCGCCCGGAGTTCGAGATGAGCGACACGTCCGTGAACCCGCTCGTGGCGCTGGGCCGCGTGGGCCAGAGCCCGTGGTACGACTTCATCACCCGTGACCTCGTGCATTCGGGCGAGCTCGCCCGGCTGATCCGCGAGGATGGCCTCCTCGGCATGACGTCGAACCCGACGATCTTCGAGAAAGCCATCGCCTCCAGCGAGAGCTACGACGCGGACATCCGCCGCCACGCCGAAGCCGGACGCAGCACGAGCGAGATCTTCGAGGAGCTCGCGGTGGACGACGTGCGCGCCGCGTGCGATGTCTTCCGCACCACGTTCGAGCGCAGCGGCAACGGCGATGGCACCGTCTCGCTCGAGGTGTCGCCCACGCTGGCGCACGACACCGAGGGCACCGTGCACGAGGCCGAGCGCCTGTGGCGTGCGGTGGACCGGCCCAACGCGATGATCAAGATCCCCGGCACGAAGGAAGGGCTGTCGGCCATCACCCGCTGCCTGGCGCAGGGCATCAACGTCAACGTCACCCTGCTCTTCTCCCTCGAGCGCTACGCGGAAGTGGTCGAGGCGCACCTGCAGGGCCTCGAGCGGCGCGCCGCGATGCACCTGTCGATCGACCACCTGCACTCGGTCGCGAGCTTCTTCGTGAGCCGGGTGGACACGAAGCTCGACCCGGAGCTCGACCGGCTGGCCAGCGCCGCGCCCGAGGCGAAGTCGCTGCGGGGCACGATCGCCATCGCGAACGCGGCGAAGGCGTACGCGCTGTTCCGCGAAACCCTGGCGTCGCCGCGCTGGCAGGCGCTCGCCGCGAAGGGGGCCAGGCCGCAGCGTCCGCTGTGGGCCTCGACCAGCGTGAAGGACAAGGCGTACCAGGACACGATGTACGTCGAGCAGCTCATCGCCGAACAGACGGTGAACACGCTGCCGCCGGAGACGTTCACGGCGTACCGCGACCACGGGATGCCCGCGGTGCGCATCGATGCCGCCATCGCCTCGGCCCCGGCCCGCCTGTCGGCACTCTCCACCCTCGGGCTCAGCCTCTCGGACACGACGGCCTTCCTCGAGGCCGACGGGGTCTCGAAGTTCGCGTCCTCCTTCCGCTCCCTGCTCGCCGGCATCGAGGCGAAGGCCGGCGCGCTCGTGGCGCGCTGATCATGCGGCGCATCTCGCTCACGGGCTGGATCATCATCGCGACGCTGGTCGGGCTCGTGCTCGGCTGGCTCGATCACGATGTGTGGCTGGACACCGACCTCGCGTCGATGGTGAACCCGCTGTCGACGATCTTCCTGCGGATGATCAAGTCGATCGTGGCTCCGCTGCTGTTCGCGAGCCTGGTGGTGGGCATCGCGGGCCACGGCGACGACCTGAAGAAGGTGGGGCGGCTGGCGCTCAAGTCGCTGCTCTACTTCGAGGTGGTCACCACGGTCGCGCTGTTCGTCGGGCTGGGCGCGGTGCACCTGACGAAGCCGGGCGTGGGCGTGTCGCTGCCGCCCACGGCCGCGGGCACCGAGCAGTTCACCCAGAATCACGTCTCGCTCGCCGGCGTGCTGGAGCACACGGTGCCCGCCAGCATCTTCGACGCGATGGCGAAGAACGAGGTGCTGCAGATCGTCTTCTTCTCGCTCCTGTTCGGCATCGCGCTGGCGCAGGTGAAGGGCCGGCCGCGCGAGACGATGCTCGCCTTCTGCGAGTCGTTGAGCGAGATCATGTTCAAGTTCACCGGCCTGGTGATGAAGTACGCGCCGATCGGCATCGGTGCGGCCGTGGCGGTGACCGTCGGGAAGAACGGGCTCGGGGTGCTGAAGAACCTCGGCCTGCTGGTGGGCACGCTCTACGGCGCCCTCATCGTATTCGTGCTCTTCGTGCTGCTGCCGGTGGCGCTGATCGCGAAGGTGCCGGTGAAGAAGTTCTGGCGCCACGTGCGGGAGCCGTGGCTGATCGCCTTCTCGACGGCCTCGAGCGAGGCTGCGTTCCCGATGGCGATGCAGAACATGGAGAAGATGGGCGTGCCGAAGCACATCGTCTCCTTCGTGCTGCCCACCGGCTACTCGTTCAACCTCGACGGCTCGACGCTCTACCTTGCGGTGGCCTCGATCTTCGTGGCGCAGGCAGCTGGCGTGGACATGCCGTTCGGCACGCAGCTGGTCATGATGCTGACGCTGATGCTCACGTCGAAGGGCGTGGCGGCCGTGCCGCGGGCCTCGCTCGTGATCCTGGCGGGGACGCTCACGCAGTTCGGGTTGCCGCTCGAGGGAATCGCGGTGATCCTGGGCGTCGATGCCTTCATGGACATGGCGCGGACGTCGATCAACCTGCTCGGCAACTGCCTGGCGTCGGTGGTGATGGCGCGGTGGGAAGGGGAGTTCGACGACATGGCCGGCGAGGCGGACGTTCCACAGGCCGCGGCGGCCTGAAACTGATGTAACGCAGCCCGAAAGGCTCGAGGCAAGGCATGCGGTTCGGATTGCTGGTCTCGCTGGTCGTCATCGCGCCGTCGGTGCTCCCTGCCCAGCAGCGCCCTTCGCCGGCCGTCACCAGCATCACGTACGAAGTGACGTTCGACCGCAGCACGGCGAAGCGGCGCACCGTGCAGGTGGCGATGGCGTTCACGGCCAACGGGGGCGGCGAGGTGCTGCTGTCGCTGCCGGCGTGGACACCGGGGGCGTACGAGCTCACCGACTTCGCGAAGTGGGTGTCTGGCTTCACGCCGACGCAGAACGGGAAGGAGCTCGGCTGGGACAAGCTGGACTACGACACATGGCGCCTGCGCGGCGTGCAGCCGGGTCCGGTGCGAGTGGCCTTCGATTTCCGCGCGGATACCATCGACAATGCCATGAGCTGGTCGCGGGACGATTTCCTGCTCTTCAACGGCACCAACCTGTTCCTGTATCCCGAAAACCAGGGCTTCGACTGGCCCGCGACCGTCACCGTGAAGACCGAGCCCGACTGGCTGGTGGCCACGGGCATGATCCCCACGGGCCCTCGCACGTTCCGCGAGGGCAACTATCACGACCTCGTGGACAAGCCGTTCTTCGTCGGCCGGTTCGACCTCGACTCGACGTCGGTGCCGGGCGTGACCTTGCGCCTGGCATCGTACCCGGCCGGAAGCGTCACCGGCGCGGCGCGGCAGGAGCTCTGGGAACGCTATCGCAGCATGTGGCGACCGATGACCGAGGCGTTCGGCGATACGCCGATGACCAGCTACACCGTCATGCAGATCGCCGATTCGAGCTACAAGTTCTTCGCCAGCGGGCTGGAGCACCAGAACTCGCACGTGAACGTGCTGTCGCCGGCCGCGGTGGGCGACCCGGTGCTCAACCAGCTGTACGCGCACGAGACGGTGCACGCCTGGAACGTCAAGCGCCTGCGGCCGTCGGATCTCTGGCCCTACCGCTACGACCGTCCGCAGCCCACGACCTGGCTGTGGGTGAGCGAGGGCATCACCGACTACTACTCGGATCTGGTGCTGGTGCGCTCGGGCGTGCGGCCGCCGGGCGAATTCTACGACACGCAAATCGAAAAGATGGATCGGGTGGCTTCGGCGCCCCCGGTGGCGCTGGAGGACGCGTCGCTTTCCACGTGGATTCATCCCGTGGACGGCACCAACTACATCTACTACGCCAAGGGTTCGCTGGCGGGCCTCATGCTCGACGTGATGATCCGCGACGCGAGCGACAACCGGCGCTCGCTCGACGACGTGATGCGCTCGCTCTACCGCACCGACTACAAGCAGGGCAAGGGATTCACGGCCGAGGAGTGGTGGAAGGCGGTGAGCACCGCCGCGGGCGGGAAGTCATTCGCCGACTTCAACGCGAAGTACGTCGATGGTCGCGAGCCGTATCCCTGGGACCAGGTGCTGCCCCTGGCCGGACTTCGATTCGTGCGCGAGCCGCGTCTGGGCGTCGGGACGCGCGAGGACAGCACAGGCGTGTGGGTGGAGTCCCTCGTGCCCGGCAGCGCCGCGGAGCTCGCGGGCCTCGAGGTCGGTGACCAGCTGCTCAAGGTGGGCGACGTGGAGATCACGAATCAGGAATTCGGTCCGCCCTTCCGCGCACGATACGCGAGCGCCGAGGGACAGACGATCACCATCATGGTGAAGCGCGGTGGCGAGACGAAGTCGCTGCCGGCCAAGATCCGGTTCGCGGTCTCGAAGATCGAGGAGGACCCGACTGCGAACGCGAAGGCGGTGCGGATCCGGGAGGGGCTGCTGAAGGGGATGGTCGAGAAGTAGGCGGTCTAGCCGACACCGAACAGCGTCGCGAGCTCCGCGGCCGGCACCGCCTTCGGCTCCGCCTGCAGTCCCGCCAGAAACGCCGCCCTCCCCAGCACCTCCGCCGGTAACACGCCTGCCGCGCGCAGCTCACGCAGGCCCGCGTCCCCCGCCGACTTGCTGAGCTTCTCCCCGCTCGGCTTCCGTATCAGCGAATGGTGGAAGAACCGCGGCGGCACGTCCCGGCCGAGCAGGCGAGCGAGCCGGATCTGCCGTGCGGTGGAGTCGAGCAGGTCCTCGCCGCGGATCACCACATCCACGTGCTGGTCGAGGTCATCGACCACGACCGCGAACTGGTAGGTCCACTGCCCCAGCCGGTCGCGGAGCAGCAGGTCGCCGCACTGCGCATCGGGGGCCTGCGATTGCGGGCCGAGGCGCAGATCGTCGAAACGCTCCTCGCCGGGCTCGATGACGAGCCGCCGCGCCGGCGTCGAACCCGGATCGACGCCCCGGGTCCGGCAGCGCCCCGGGTAGCGAGGCTCCTCGCCGGGCGCGACCGGCACTTCGCGTGCAATCGCCTTCCGCGAGCAATCGCACGGATAGATCAGACCGCGCGCCTCGAGCGACACCAGGGCCGCTTCGTAGCGCGCCGCGTTGTCGCTCTGGCGCAGCGCGTGCGCACCGCGGCGGAAGGCATTCGTGGTTCCTTCGTCGGGCACCAATCCCAGCCAGTCCAGATCGTCGAGCAACGCCGCTTCGTACTCCGGGCGGCAACGCGACCGATCGTGATCCTCGAGCCGGAGCAGGACGCGACCACCGTGTGCGCGGGCGAGGCCCCACACGCAGACGGCGTTCACCATGTGACCGAGATGCAGCAGTCCGGTCGGCGATGGCGCGAACCGGGTGGTCCATCGGGGGGGAAGCGACTCGAACGTCACCGTTGCTCGGCTCGACCGCCCTCCGGCGGCGGATCGTAGTTGCGGTCGATCTCCCGCTCGATGGCCTTGATGCGCTCCGTCGGCCGCGAGTGGTCGCCGGTGAAGAAGTTGGAGATCTTGTCGGACTCGCCGTACTTCTCCTTGAACTTGCCCCACAGCGCCGGGCCCTTGGTCACGTCGTAGCCGCTCTGGTACACGTAGCGGAGCCCCACGCGGTCGGCCTGGTCCTCGTACTCGCGGCTGTGGCCCGACAACAGCGCCGAGGAGCCGAGTTGCCCGCCAAGCTGCGTGAGCGCGCCGGCGGTGCCTCCGATGACGGCGCCCGCCACCTGCGCGCCCGCGCCAAGGATGGAGCCCAGCCCGCCACGGCTCTGGTTGCGGCGAATGTGCTCGTAGCTGTAGTGGGCGAGCTCGTGTCCCATGACGATGGCCAGCTCGTCG
This sequence comes from Gemmatimonadales bacterium, assembly GCA_045803465.1. Classification (GTDB taxonomy): domain Bacteria; phylum Gemmatimonadota; class Gemmatimonadetes; order Gemmatimonadales; family GWC2-71-9; genus JAGGAG01. The sequence continues at coordinate 7,292 of JBJMOZ010000043.1, forward strand.
TCGTCCATCGCGTCCATGAGGCCGGTGTAGACCCACACGGCGCCGTTGGCCATCGCCGAAGCATTCCAGTCCTTCGTCTTCACGACGCGCACCCGGAGCCTGTCGGCCGGGATGTAGGCGGGCCGGACGCGATCCATGAGGCGCCGGGCACGCTCGACGTAGGGTCCCGACTCGAGGATGTCACCGATCTTGTGGATCTTCCCGCTGTCGGCAGGTATGTACATCATCTTCTTGTCGACCCACATCTTCTCGGCCTGGTCGCTCGCCGCGAGCACCTCGGCTTCGCCCTTCTCCATCCCATTGGGCTTCGCCTCGAGCTTGCCCGCGACGAGGAAGCCCGCCCTGTCGCGCGAGCCCTCCACCTTCACGCTCCAGCCGACACCGATCTCGGCGACGCTCTTCGCGCCCTTGAGCTTCGTCTTGGGTCCGGCAACGACGGGCTGGCCATCGATGATGAGCACGTCGCCCTTCCTGAAGTCGACGTAGCCGTCGTGCTTTTCCTTGTCCTGCGCCTCGAGCCGGCCGGACATGCACGCAATCGTGGCGGCGAGGATCGCGAACAGGAGGCGACCCAGCATGAAAAAACTCCGCGGGTGACGGGGATGCCGGAAAGCTAGCCGGTCCCGTCACCCGCGGATATCGGACCTTCGAGAGATCAGGCGGCTGGTGCCGCGCGCCCGGCCTTGGGACGGATCGGTACGATCGCCGCCTCCGACTTGAGGTAGGCGTTCTGATCGTGCTCCAGCGCGCCCTGCGGCAGCCACTCGGCGAAGTACCCCAGCTCGCGCGTGACGCGCTCGCGGTAGAACTCCGGCATCCGCGCGTGCTCGCCGTCGAGGAAGCCGCGCAGCTCGCGGTCGGTATC
>JBJMOZ010000055.1:0-3648 GCA_045803465.1 Gemmatimonadales bacterium
GAACATCTCCGGCGACAGAAAGCAATGCCCGGGCGGTCCGCTATCTTTCCGGCCCATGCGAACCATCATCGAGCCCTTCAAGATCAAGTCGGTCGAGCCGATCCGGCTCACGACCCGCGCCGACCGCGAGCAGAAGCTGCGCGCGGCCCACTGGAATGCCTTCCTCCTGCGGGCGGAGGACGTGCTGATCGACCTGCTCACCGACAGCGGCACGGCCGCGATGAGCTCGGAGCAATGGGCCTCGGTGATGCGCGGCGACGAGGCGTATGCTGGCAGCCGGTCGTGGTTCCGCTTCGAGGCGGCGGTGCAGGACATCTTCGGGTTCCGCCACGTGCTGCCGACGCACCAGGGACGTGCCGCCGAGCGGATCCTGTTCTCGACGCTGTGCAAGCCGGGCGACGTGGTGCCGAACAACACCCACTTCGACACCACGCGCGCCAACGTGGAATACACCGGCGCCCGCGCCGTGGACCTGGTGATCCGCGAGGGACGCGAGCCGCAGCTGCGGCATCCATTCAAGGGCAACATGGACGTCGACGCACTCCGAGCGCTCATCGCCGAGGTGGGTCGTGAACGGATCCCGTGCTGCATGCTCACGGTGACGAACAACTCCGGCGGCGGCCAGCCGGTGTCGATGGCCAACGTGCGGGCGGTGTCGGCGGTGTGCCGCGAGCACGGCATCCCGCTCTACATCGACGCCTGCCGCTTCGCGGAGAACGCGTGGTTCATCCGGTTGCGCGAGCCGGGCTTCGCGGACCGGTCGCCGATCGACATCGCGCGCGAGCTGTTCTCCTATGCCGACGGCTGCACCATGTCGGCCAAGAAGGACGGCATGGCCAACATCGGCGGCTTTCTCGCCAGCAACGACGAGCGACTCGCAGCCGAGTCGCGCAACCTGCTCATCCTCACCGAGGGCTTCCCGACGTACGGCGGCCTCGCCGGCCGCGACCTCGACGCCATCGCCACCGGCCTCTACGAGGCGCTCGATCCCGACTACCTGCTCTATCGCATCCAGTCGACGACCTACCTGGGCGAGCACATCTCGGCGGCCGGCGTGCCCATCGTGCAGCCGCCGGGGGGGCACGCCATCTACATCGATGCGGCCGCATTCCTGCCGCATGTCGCACCGCTCGAGCTCCCGGGTCAGGCCCTGGTGGCAGAGCTCTACCTCGAGGCTGGCATCCGCGCGGTCGAGATTGGTACGCTGATGTTCGGCCGTCGCGATCCCGCGTCCGGCGTGGAGCACGCCGCCCCGATGGAGCTCGTGCGACTGGCCGTGCCGCGCCGCGTCTACACCCAGAGCCACATCGACTACGTGGTCGAGGGCATCCTCGAGGTCTACCGGCGGCGCGAAACGTTGTGCGGCCTGCGGATCACGGAACAGGCGCCCTGGCTTCGCCACTTCACCGCGAAGCTGGCGCCCATCGCGCCGTGACGGATCGGCCTGCTCTTCCCTGCCCCAGCCACCCCCGCCCTGCTACTCCACGCGCACGATCCAGGGATACGGATCGAGCTCCTGCTGCGTGAAGGCATTCGGCGGCGGTAGCTCGAACTCCACGCGCTGGGTCCGGGTGCGATAGAGCCGCTCGAGCCCATCACGGTACGCCTCCGGACAATCGCCGGTCACCGCCACGTGCACATCGCGCGCGGGCGTCCAGCGCAGCGACAGCACCCACACGCCGTTCTCCGCCTCCACCTCGCCCGCCGCATGGACCTCGGCGCCTCCCTCGACCTTCACGAGGCACGTCTGTCCATGGACGGCGCACTCCTGATAGCGCGTGGAGCGGCGCAGCATGCCCTCGTAGACCGACCCGGTCCACGACAAGGTGCCCTCCACCGTCTCGCCTCCCTGAATGGGACACGGGGCGAGGATGCCTGGCCGCGCCCACTGGCTCGTCAGGAACACACGGTAGCTCGACGCCAATCCCGGCAACGGCGTAAAGGCACTGCTCGCCGGACGCACGGGATTGCTGCGGTTGGGTGCCTGGGCAGCCGCGTTCAGCCCCGGACCCGCGACGAGGATCATCGCGAGGGGAAGCACACGCACCCGCGGGACACCAAACCACATACCGACCTCCTGCCCGAAGTGGACCGGATGACGCCGCCCTGCGACGCCACCACGGGCGAGAGTCGCCCGATGGTCGCACAATAGACAGGAATAAGCAGAACTGTCAACCAATTTTTGCCGATTCTGCAATGTCAGGCAGAATTGTTACGCAAAAAGCCAATTATAAGGCAACTCTGCACGTCACTTAATGACAAATGTGCAGAACTTGGTAGCTAGTCTGGCACTTCCTGCACGATCCGCTCGCGGTGGGTCACGGCGAACCCGCGCTTGAGGTAGTTCGGAAGCGCCGCCGGATGGTCGAGGGTGCAGGTGTGCAGCCAGACCCGAGTCGGTGGGTCTCGCCAAGCCTCGGCGATCGCCACCTCGAGCAGCCAGCGTCCGAGCCCCCGGCCGACGGCCCATGGCAGCAGCCCGAAGTAGGCGATCTCGACGGAGTCGTCGGGGTGCCGCACGAGCTCGAAGTAGCCGATGGGCACCGGGCCCTCGGACGCGACCCAGATGGCGATCGCCGGGTCGGCGAGATGCGCGGCGAGCCGAGCATCGGGCCAGCGCAGCCGATCGACCCACTTGAAGGCCCGGCCCACCTCACCGTAGAGAAAGCGATAGAAGCCCGCGGGACATGGCGCCGCGCGCTGCACCCGCACGTCAGGCAGCGGGACGAACGGCGCGGCCGGTGGCGGCTGGCGCATCTCGAGCCAGGTCCGCTCGACATCCAACGATGACATGGGGGTCGTGAACTCCCTCACCTGAGGTTCGCAGTCGACACGTGCGCCGTCGCATGGAGGCAGCGACTTCGCCTCGCACCGTTTGGTGCATGAACACGTCGACGATCGTACAACGACTTAGCGGTCGCGCCCGTTCGGGCACGACCGCTGCATCACTTTCTTGCCGGCGACCCCTCGTTGTCGCACCGGTTGCGGCGTCTTCTCTGCCTGACGTCACGACCTGCGGCTGCGGGGGGTCGCGCCACGCCCGGGATCAGGACGTCGGCGGATTGAACTGCGCGTGCTGCGCGTCGACCCACGACCGGTGGTACTCGGGGTCCTCGAACGTGAGGGCCGTCCTGGCCACCTTGAGCGGCCGGAACGAATCCATCATCACCGCCAGCTCGTTGGTGTGCGTCTGCCCGATGCTGCCCTCGTACCGACCCGGGTGCGGCCCATGCGGCAGGCCGTCCGGATGGTGGGTGACGCTGCCGTACTCGATGCCCTTCCGGCTCATGAACTCGCTCGAGGCGTAGAAGAGCACCTCGTCGGAATCCACGTTGCTGTGATTGTACGGCGCCGGGATGGCGTTCGGGTCGAAGTCGTACGGCCGGGGGCAGAACGAGCAGATCACGAACCCGTCGCCCTGGAACGTCTGGTGCACCGGCGGCGGCTGGTGGATGCGGCCCACGATGGGCTCGAAGTCGTGGATGTTGAACACCCACGGATAGAAGTAGCCGTCCCAGCCGACCACGTCGAACGGATGGTGGTCGAGCACCAGTTCGTTGATCGCGTCGTACTGCTTGACGAGGATGGGAAAATCGCCCTTCTCGTCGCGCGGCCTGAGCTCGAGCGGCCGGCGGATGTCGCGCTCCG
>JBJMOZ010000110.1:0-4874 GCA_045803465.1 Gemmatimonadales bacterium
CGGAGCGCCGTCTGATCGAACGGCTCCCAGCGCACGAGGCGGCCACCGGCGGTGGCCGTGAGCTCGGCGAGGAAGCCCGTGAACGAGCCGCGCGGCGCGCCCGACAGCACGGCGAAACCGTTGCCGGCCGCGCCGAGCTGCTGGCCGAGGAGCGCGATGGCGTCGTCCCAGGCGATCTGCCGCCAGGTGCCACCCGACTTCTGCATCGGGCCCTTGATGCGGCCGGGATTGTAGAGGCCCTGCAGGCCGGCCTGGCCCATGGCGCAGAGACGCCCGGCGTTGATCGGGTGCTCCGGATTGCCCTCGAGCTTCACTGCGCGGCCTTCGCGCGTGCGCACGTGCAATCCGCATCCCGAGCTGCACTCGGTGCAGGTGCTCGCGTACCACGTGGCGATGCCCGGAACCTGGTCCTCGGACTGCACGAGGTACGGGATCAGCTTCTCGACCTTCTCCGTCGAGCAGCCGGAGAGCACCGCGGCGCCCGCGCTCGTGGTGCCGAGCACGGAGAGGAACTTGCGGCGCGAGACCGACTTCTGGTCGTTATCGGACATTCAATTGCCGCCTAGTAATGGCACGCGGTGCAATCGCGGTTGACGTTCCGCTCGAGATGGCAGTTGATGCACCATCCCATGTTGTTCACGGTATTCACCTTCCAGACCTGCGGCATGCGCGCGACGTCGCCATGGCAGGTGGCGCACGCGTTCGGGCCCATGCCCTTCACGTGGCGCTGGTGCGGGAAGTGGACGTGACGCGCCACGTAGTGCACGCGCACCCACTCCACCGGCTTCTTCGCATTCCACGCGTCGCGGAGCTTGGTGATTTCCTTCTGGTTGGCGCTGTCGGAGCCCGCCACGACGAGATGGCATCCCATGCAGGTCTGCATCGAGGGAATGCCCGGCTCGGGCGAATAGGCCACCGAGTAGTGGCAGTACTGGCAGGTGATCTGGTACTGGCCGGCGTGGATGTCGTGCCGGAAGAAGATCGGCTGCCTCGGGCCCTTCAGGTTCGCCGAGTCGCCGGCCGCGATGGTGTACGCGGGCGTCGCGTTCGGGGCCGCAGGCGCCGCAGGGCCCTGCGGCGTGATGTTGCCGGTGAAGCCGCTCAGGACCGCCGCAGCCAGCCCGGTCGCAACCGCCCCGCCGACAAGCAATGCCGACTTCCGCATCATCGCGTCCACCAGAGGAGGAGATCCGTCGCCATCACGGGCGAACGCCCCGTGGGAGCGCGCTCGCCAGACATGTGAAATGTTTCACGAGAGTGGGCGACTGCCCACCTCCAGGAAGCGTGGCGAAGCTACAGCCGAAGCACCCTTAAGACAACGGGCGAACGGCCTTACGACACCAACCGGTCGGGCCCGGACGAGGGGCAATCTACCCCGTCAGGGGCCGTCCGGGCGCCCGGACGGCCGGCCGCCCCACATCCTCGGCCGTCTCGCCCGGCGGCCGGGCCGGATCGAGGCCCATGCGCTCCAGAAACCGCACCATCTCGATCCCCATGGCGCGCAGCAACTTGGACTCGCGCTGGTCGAGCGTGGCCCGGAAGACGACTTCCCGGAGGCTCCGCAGGACGTTGGCTTCCTGCCGGGTCTTGAAGAAGTCGATGGCCCACAGCCCGCGCCGCCAGTCGTTGAACGTCTGCTCGAGCTCGTTCACCGTGGCGAGGGGCGCTCGTCGCCGGGGACGCTTGAACGGCAGCTGGTCGCCGCCCGCGGCCGTCCAGAGCTCGTAGCACATCACCGCGATGGCCTGCGCCAGGTTGAGCGACGTGTACGCCGGGCTGGTGGAGATGGTGACGAGCGTCTGGCAGGCGTCGAGCTCCTCGTTGGTGAGTCCGCTGGCCTCCCTGCCCGCCACCAGTGCGACTGGCCCCTCGATTCCGTAGGCGAGCAGCTCGGGCGCCGCCTCCCGCGGACGGAGGATGCGCCGCTTCGCCGCGCGCTCACGACCGGTGAGCACCTGGGCGTGGACGCAGTCGGCCATGGCGTCTTCGAGCCGGTCGAACACGCGGATCCGCGAGATGAAGGCGGCCGTGTTGTGCGCCATCCCCTCGATGCGATACGCATCGAGTTCCACCTCGGGCTGCACCACGCGCATGCTGTGGATGCCGAAGTTGTGGCAGATGCGCACGGCGCTCGCCACGTTGAAGAGGTCCTGCGGGGCGATCAGCACCAGGTGCACCGGCACGGGGAGCGTCATGTCCGTCCCGCCATCGCGGCGATTCCCGGCCCGTCCAGGCGAAAGGTGCGCCACTCCTCGAGCGCCTTGGCGCCGAGCCGTTCGTAGAAGTCGATGGCGAGCCGATTCCAGGTCAGCGCCGCCCACTCCATCCGTCCGCAGTCGGCCGCCAGCGCCCGCTCGGCGAGCGCCCGCAGCATCGCGCCGCCCATGCCGTGACGTCGCGCCTCGGGCAACACGAACAGGTCCTCCAGATAGAGCGTGGGCCGCGCGAGGAACGACGAATAGGTGAAGAAATAGAGTGCGTAGGCCACCGGTCGGCCGTCGAGCTCGCCGAAGAGCAGCTCGAAGCGCGGCGCAGGCCCGAATCCGTCGCGCAGCAGGCGCTCGCGCGCGTGGGCGTCGGGTGGCGGGAGCTTTTCGTAGTCGGCGAGGGCCGTCACGAGCTCGAGCAGCGCCGGCCCATCGGCGGGCGCGGCCTGGCGGACCTGCAGGGTCACCCGCGGATCTCCACGCCGGCTTGGCGCTCGATGAGACGGATCGCCTCGAGGTAGTCGGCGTTCTCGCCAAGCGTCCGGCGGGCCTCGCCATAGAGCCGGTGCGCCAGCTCGAGCATCGGTCCCTCCACGCCCGTGTCGCGCAGCAGCTGTGCGGCGATACCGGCATCCTTCTGCAGCAGCGCGAGGCGGAAGGTGTTGGGGAACGCGCCCGTGAGCACGCGATCGGGCACCAGGGTTTCGCTCACGAAGGAGCGTCCGCTCGAGACGTTGAGCACCTCGAGCGCCGTGCGCGCCGGCACGCCTGCCTTGACCAGCGCCGCAACGCCTTCGGCCACGGCGAGGATGTTCACCGCGAGCAACGCGTTGTTCACCGACTTCATGGCATGCCCCGCCCCGATCGGCCCCATGTGCACGATGGTGCGTCCGAAAGCGGCGAGCGCCGGCCGGGCGCGCTCGTAGTCGGCCTCGGTGCCCCCAACCATCACGGTGAGCGTGCCGGCCTCGGCGCCGTTGGTGCCACCACTCACGGGGGCATCCACGAACGCGATGCCTTCGCGCGCCAACCGTGCGGCGATGCGGCGGGATGATGCGGGATCGCCCGAGGTGCAGTCGGCGAGCAGCGCATCCTTTCGCATGCCGGCGATGAGTCCGTCGGGCCCGTCGAGCAACGACTCCACCTCGGCCGAGGTTGGCAGGCAGGTCATCACCACGTCGGCATCGGTCACGGCGTCGCGCGGGGTCTCGGCGAGCCGCGCGCCGGTTTCGCGTGCCAGCTCGGCGGCCCGCTCGGTGGTGCGGTTCCACAGCACCGTCGGATGCCGCTCGGCCACCCGAACCGCCATGGGACGCCCGATGGCACCGAGCCCGAGGAATGCGATGCGCATCACTTCGTCCTGAGGAACGTGAAGGTGCCGCCGTCCGCCTGCATGTCCATCCGCAGCGTGTCCGGCGAATGCAGGCTGTAGCTGCGCACGAACCCGAGATCGCGCGCGAATCGCTCGCCGAGGGAGCCGGGCGGGCACGCCATGCGAGTGGTGGCCATCCCGCCGAAGGTGAGCTGCGTGTCGGTGGCCTGGTACGCACCCGTCATCCGGTTGCAGTCGGCCTTGCCGACGATCCGGCCATCGGCGCCGAACGAGAGCATGTAGCTCTTCGGGTCGGGAGCCGCGAGCTTCTCCGCCGGCGTCTGCGTGTAGAGCCACCGCCAGCTCGTGCCCGCGAGCTTGTCGCCGGTGGCGAGGGCGGGATCGACTGCCGGCGCGCCATCTGCGAGCAGCGGCGTCGCCTTCTCCGTCACCGGCAGCGAGTCGACCGGAGGCACGGTGCTCTCAGCCGCAACGACCTTTCTGCCATCCGGCTCGCGTGGCGAACACGCCGCGACGACAAGCAGGACGGCCGCGATAACCGAGATGCGTGGCATGCTCAGGTCTCCTTCTCCCCCGCTTCGGCCGACTCGGGCGTCCGCGTTCCCAGCTCCCGATCGAGCATGAGCAGTGCGGGCCGATCCTCGCCGATCATCTTCAGCTGTTCCACCACCAGCTCGGCCGATTTCTCCTCCTCCACCTGCTCGTTCACGAACCAGTCGAGGAAGACGCGCGCCGGATAGTCCCGCTCCGACACGGCGAGTTCGTACAGGTCGTGGATGCTCTTGGTTACGGCCCGCTCGTGGTGCAGCGCCTGGTCGAACACCGAGAGCGGCGTCTCGAACTTCGACGGCGGAGTGGCGATGGCCGGGAGCGCCACCGCGCCGCCGCGGTCGAGGATGTGGTCGAAGATCTTCATGGCGTGGGTGTATTCCTCGCCGGCCTGCAGTCGCATCCACCTGGCGAAGCCCGGCAGGTTGCTGCGTTCGAAATGCGCGGACATGGCGAGGTAGACGAAGCTCGAGTAGAACTCGTGCTCGATCTGCTTGTTCAGCGCGTCCTGCATTCGCTGGCTGAGCATGCCGGCTCCTTGAGACGGGTGGTGAAGCGGAATTATAGAAGGTCCCCCGCCCCTGCCGCATTGACCGCATCCGCATGGGTGGGGTAGCGTTGCCCCTTCCCATCCCCCGTCCGCGGAGTCCCGTGCCACCCCAGCGCTCCCCGCTCTCGCTGTCCCGCGTCGGCCTCGCCCTCCTGGGCGCGGTGCTGGTGCTCTTCATCGTGGGCCCGCTGCTGCGGCTGCTGCTGCAGGCTACCCCGGCCAGCCTGGGCGTGGC
>JBJMOZ010000102.1:0-11400 GCA_045803465.1 Gemmatimonadales bacterium
TGGAGACGTTCCGTACCGACCAGCGCGCCGAAGGCTGGGGACCGGCGCGGGACGAGCACCTGCTCCGGCCGGGCGAGCTCCGTCGGCTCATCGCACCGCTCGAGGTGCTCCACGGCCGGGAGGCGATCGAGCCCACCGCCGACGGGCGTTGGCGTCACATCGCGAGCGTCTGCGCCTACCGGCCCCGCTAGAAGCTACACCGACCCCATCCAATGACCGACACCGAGCAGGGCCGCCGCGTGGCGATCATCGCCGGCGTTCGCACGCCCTTCGCGCGGAGCGGCACCGTCTACAAGGACGTCCCCGCCGTGGCGCTCGCTCGCCACGTCGCGCGCGAGCTGCTCTATCGCACGGAGATCGACCCGAAGACCATCGACGAGGTGGTCATGGGACAGGTCGTGCCGTCCGTGCTCACGCCGAACGTGGCGCGCGAGGTGAGCCTGCTGCCGCAGTTCCCCCGCACGGTGCCGGCCTATACGCTCAACCGTGCCTGCGCCTCGGCCGCCCAGGCCATCACCAATGCCGCGGACCAGATCCGTCTCGGTCACGCCGACGTGATCCTCGCCGGTGGCGTGGAGTCGCTCTCCGACATCCCCGTGCTGCATTCGAAGCGGATGAGCCAGCTGCTCGTCGACGCGAGCAAGGCGAAGTCGATGGGCGACCGCCTCGCCATGCTCGGCCGCGTGCGGCCGCGGGACTTCGTGCCGGTGACGCCCGCCATCGCCGAACCCTCGACCGGCGAGTCGATGGGCCAGTCGGCCGAGAAGATGGCCAAGGAGAACGGCATCTCCCGCGAGGCGCAGGATCGGCTCGCCCTCCAGAGCCACCAGCGCGCGGCGGCCGCGACCTCCGATGGGCGGCTCGCGGGCGAGATCGTGCCGTGGTTCGGCGGGCGTGGCATGGACGACGTGGCCACCGCCGACAACGGCATCCGGCCCGACACCTCGCTCGAGCAGCTCGCGAAGCTGCGGCCGGTGTTCGATCGGCAGTACGGCTCCGTCACCGCCGGCAACAGCTCGCCGCTCACCGACGGCGCCGCGGTGGTGCTGCTCATGGGCGACGACACCGCGCGCGCGCTCGGCTACCGACCGCTCGCCTACCTACGCAGCTATGCGGTGGCGGCCGTCGATCCGTCGTGGCAGTTGCTGATGGGCCCCGTCTACGCGGTGCCGAAGGCGCTCGAGCGCGCGGGCATCGCGTGGGAGGACGTGGGCCTCGTCGAGATCCACGAGGCATTCGCGTCGCAGGTGCTCTCGAACACCGAGGCATGGGCCTCGCCCAGGTGGGCGGAGCGACTCGGGCTGCACGAGCCCGTGGGCGAGGTGGACTGGACGCGCACCAACGTGATGGGCGGCTCCATCGCCATCGGCCACCCGTTCGGCGCCACGGGCGCGCGGCTCGTGACGCAGCTCGCCAACGAGATGCGGCGCCGCGGCACGGAATTCGGGCTCGTCTCCATCTGCGCGCAGGGCGGCATGGCCCACGCGCTCGTGCTGGAGGCCGCATGAGCGCCTTCACCAGCACGCTCGAGCAGGGCATCGCCGTCGTCAGCTTCGACGTGCCCGGCGCGCCGGTCAACACCATCTCGCAGGCGGCGGGCGAAGAGCTCGCGGCCTTGCTCGATCGTCTCGCGCAGGATCCGGTGGTACGCGGCGTCGTACTCATGTCCGGCAAGCCCGACAGCTTCATCGCCGGCGCCGACATCAACGAGTTCGTGGCTCTGCGTACCGCCGCCGAGGCCACGGCGCTGAGCCGCCGCGGTCAGGAGCTGGTGCAGCGCATCGAGTCGCTCGGCAAGCCGGTGGTGGCGGCCATCCACGGCGGCTGCATCGGCGGCGGCGGCGAGCTGGCGCTCGCGTGCCAGTGGCGCATCGCGACCGATCACCCGAAAACCCAGCTGCAGCTCTCCGAGGTGCAGCTCGGCATCCTGCCGGGCGCGGGGGGCTGCACGCGGCTGCCGCGGCTCGTCGGGCTGCGTGCCGCGCTCGACATGATCCTCACGGGGGCGAGCGTGCGGGCCGCCAAGGCGCGCAAGATCGGTCTCATCGACGAACTCGTGCATCCGGCCATCCTGCGGCGAACCGCCGTGCGCGCCGCCGATCGCCTGGTGCGCGACGGTCCGCCCGAGCGCGAGCGTGGCGGCGGCGCAAGTGGCGCGCTGCTCGATCGCACCGCGCTCGGCCGGCAGATCGTCTATCGCGGTGCGAAACATCAGCTGTTGAAGAAGACGGGCGGTCACTATCCCGCGCCGCTCGCGGCGCTGGAGGTGGTGCGCACCGGTCTCGAGAAGGGCATGGACGAGGGCTTCGCCGCCGAGGCGCAGCGGTTCGGCGAGCTGGCCGTCACCGACGTGTCGCGCAACCTGGTGCGGCTCTTCTTCGCCACCACCGCGCTCAAGAAGGACGACGGCGTGCCCGCGGGCTCCGTCACCGAGGTCGCGCCCGTGGCCCGGCTCGGCGTGGTGGGCAGCGGCTTCATGGGTGCCGGCATCGCGGGGACGGCGGTGCTCAAGGCCGAGGTCGAGGTGCGCCTGCGCGATGCCGAACTCAGCCGCGTGGGGAAGGGCCTCAAGACCGCCGCGTCGCTGCTCGACGAACGATTGAAGCGTCGTCACCTCTCGAGGCCACAGCATCAGCGCCTACTGGCATTGCTCAGCGGCACCGACGGCTATCAGGGCTTCGGCAAGGCCGACCTGGTCGTCGAGGCGGTGTTCGAGGATCTCGCCGTGAAGCGCACCGTGATGGCCGAGCTCGAGGCCGTCGTTCGCGACGATGCGGTGCTTGCCACCAACACCTCCACCATTCCCATCGCCGACATCGCCGCCATGGCGCGCCGCCCGGAGCGCATCCTCGGCATGCACTTCTTCTCGCCGGTGGCGAAGATGCCGCTCGTCGAGGTCATTCCCCATGCCGGCACGGCACCTCGCGCCACCGCCCGCGCCGTGCGATTCGGGCGGAAGATGGGAAAGACCGTCATCGTCGTCGCCGACCGGCCCGGCTTCTGGGTCAATCGCATCCTCACCCCATACCTCAACGAGGCCGGGCGTCTGCTGCTCGAGGGCGTGCCGATCGAGGTCATCGACCGCGCCATGACGTCGTTCGGGTTTCCGGTGGGCCCCGTGACGCTGCTCGACGAGGTCGGGCTCGACGTGGCCCAGAAGGCGGCCGGCGTCATGCATGCGGCCTTCGGCGAGCGCCTCGTCCCCGCCGAGGTGGTCGGGCGCATGATCGCCGACGGTCGGTTGGGCCGGAAGAGCGGCAAGGGGTTCTATCTCTACGAGGACGGCAGGAAGGACGACGTCGACGACAAGGTCTACGACCTGCTGGGCGTGAAGCCCCTGCCCGAGGTCTCGCGGGAGATGGTGCACAAGCGGCTGGTGTACGCCATGCTGAACGAGGCGGCGATGGCCGCGGGCGAGGGCGTCGTGCGCTCGCCGCGCGACGGCGATCTCGGCGCCATCTTCGGGATCGGCTTCCCGCCGTTCCGCGGCGGTCCGCTGCGGCTCATCGACGAACTGGGCCCGAGCCAGGTGGTCAACACGCTTCGCGACCTGTCGCTGAACCACGGCGACCGCTTCCGCCCGGCCGAGTCGCTGGTGGCACTAGCGCAGCGCGGCGGCACCTTCCATCGGGACGACTGAGCCGCCGACTTCGGACCCGTACGATGATCCCCCTGCGCGCCGACACCCTCGAGCCCCTGCTCGCCTCTCCACGGCTGCTCCTGCTCAAGCACAGCCCGATCTGCGGCGTGAGCCGCTGGGCGCTCGAGGAGGTCGAGCAGCTCGAGCGCGACGGTGACGTGGGGCCCATCGCGATGCTGGACGTGGTGACCGAGCGGGAGCTGTCGCGTGAGGTGGCGGAACGCATCGCCGTGCGGCATCAGTCGCCGCAGTTGATCTATCTGGAGGAGGGAGCGGTGCGCTGGCACCTGACGCACGGGGCCATCACGGCCGACGCGGTCCGGCGCCGCCTCTCGGGGACGCCGGACCGCGTATGAAACGGACGATCAGTTGAGTGCGATCGCGGCAGCGCCGTCCACGTCGCCGCTGTTGTCTTCCTGCCAGGTGGCCCACGTCAGCCGGCACCGCTCGGTGAAGTAGATGTCGGGGTGACCGGGTTCCTGCAGGAGCGCGTGGAGCATTTCGTGGCGCACCACCATCTCATGCATCTGGTACTGGCCCGCAGGCACGATCTGGATGCGATCACCCGTCTTCACCCGGATGCCCACCTTCTCGCCCTGCTCGGTCGGAAATGTGGCGACGTCCGGCACGACGTACCACTCGACCTTGGCCATGCTGCCGGACAGTTCCGAGCACTGGCTCGTGCGGTCCCACCAGGTGAGGTAGGTAGTCGGGGCGGTGAAGGCCACGGCGCCATCGGGCAGCACCGGCGTGGGGTCGTGAGAACAGCCGCCGACAAACAATGCGGCGAACACGAGGAAGGTGCCGCCGAAGCGGCGCGACCGTGGGGTGTGCATCTGAGGAGCCCTCGGGCTCCGGGTGCTGCCTGGCGTGGAACGCATCGCGTCTCCCACGCCCGATAAACCTGCCTTCGGCACCGAGCTATCTCGCCGTCCCTCGTGGTACCCAGCGCGAGACCTCTAGTTTTGCGGCCCCGGATCACTCCGGGTGTGCTCTTATCGGGCGATCAACAGATTGTTTTTTTGACGTCCAACATTTGACCACGGAAATAAGCTACGACCCGGGTAATCGGCGGTCAACTGGTCATCGAAAGTCTTGCGTAAGTGGTTGTCGGAATTATTTTTAGGTGTTACTTCCCTGTTAGCTTTTCGATCGCCATTCCGGGTGTATCGGTTCCGTTGTGGCCCCGCCGCCACGAAAACGCGTCTCGGCGCGTCCCCACTCGTGGACGGCTCGCCGTCGCGTCGTTTGACACCACCCCTCGCCGAGGTCCGACCCGCATGAAGCGCACGCTCGTCCGGCTCGTCCCGCTCCTCCTCCTGGCTACCTCACCGGTTGCCGCGCAGACCCTGCCGCAGCCCAACCCGACGCTCGAGCGCATCTGGCGGCTCGGCAACGACAGTTCACTGCTGCAGCCGCTCGCGCAGGTGCTGCTCGACTCGCTGGGGCCACGCCTGAACGGCTCCCCGGCGCACAAGGCCGCCAACGACTGGATGGTGAAGACCTACGGCAGCTGGGGCATCACCGCCCGCAACGAGCAGTACGGCACGTGGCGGAGCTGGCGTCGAGGCATCACGCACCTCGACCTGCTGCAGCCGCGCGTCCGCTCGCTGGAGGCGATGATGCTCGCGTGGAGCGTGGGCACGAACGGCAAGAAGGTCGAGGGCAAGGTGATGGTGCTCCCCGATCTCGCCGATAGCGCCGCATTCAAGGCGTGGCTGCCGGCGGCGAAGGGCAACTTCGTGCTCACCTCATTCGCCGAGCCCTCGTGCCGGCCGGATTCGTCCATCAAGCAGTTCGCGCTACCGGCGTCGTTCGAGCGCTTCACCAAGGAGCGCACCGCCGCGCGCGACGAATGGCGGGCACGCGTGCGCCGAACCGGCCTGTCCGCCGATTCCCTGCATCTGGCGCTGGCGAAGGCAGGGGCGCGCGGCATCCTCACCTCGCTGTGGTCCCAGGGATGGGGCGTGGACAAGATCTTCGGCACTCGGGTGCCGGATGTGCCCGTGCTCGACGTGAGTTGCGAGGACTACGGCCTGCTCTTCCGTCTCGCGGAGAAGGGACAGGGCCCGGTGGTGCGGCTCGAGGCCGAGTCGCAGGCGCTGGGGGAGCAGCCGGTGTTCAACACCATCGCCGAGATCCGCGGAACCGAAAAGCCCGATGAGTACGTAGTGCTGTCGGCGCACTTCGACAGCTGGGACGGCGGTTCCGGCGCCACTGACAACGGCACCGGCACGATGGTGATGATGGAGGCGCTGCGCCTCCTCAAGCTCGTGTATCCCAACCCCAAGCGCACCATCGTCGTGGGGCACTGGGGCGGGGAAGAGCAGGGCCTCAACGGCTCCCGCGCGTGGGCCGCCGATCATCCGGAGGTGGTGAAGGGAATGCAGGCACTCTTCAACCAGGACAACGGCACCGGCCGGGTGCAGACCATCGGCCTGCAGGGCCTCATGGGCGCGGTGCCGCAGTTGGCCTCGTGGATGGCGCAGCTCCCCACCGAGCTGTCCAGCGACATCAAGCTGCAGATTCCCGGCGCACCGGGCCGCGGCGGCACCGACAATGCGAGCTTCATCTGCTACGGCGCGCCGGCCTTCGGCCTCGGCTCGTTGCCGTGGGAGTATTTCAGCTACACCTGGCACACCAACCGCGACACCTACGACAAGCTCTTCTTCGACGAGTTGCGGAGCAACGCCACCCTGACGGCGATGCTCGCCTACCTCGCCGCGGAGGATCCGAGTTCCGTCCCGCGTGACCGGCGCGTCATGCCGCCGGACCAGACCACCAAGCAGCCGCAATCCTGGCCCGAGTGCACGCCTGCCGCGCGCAGCTCCCAGGAGAGCCGCCGCTAGCGACGGCTCGATCGGCATGGCCCTCCCCACGCTGGAGCTCCGCTGCCTCGGCGCGCCGGGCGCGCTGGTGGGGGGAGGGCCGGCGCCGAGCGAGGTGCTCTGGCGCAAGCATCTGGCGCTCCTCGTGTTTCTCGCCCTCGCGCCCGGCCGGCGCGCCACGCGCGCCCGGCTCCACGCGCTCCTCTGGCCCGACGTCGACGACGAGCGGGCGCGGCGATCGCTCAATGAATCCGTGCGACGGCTGCGTCTTGTGCTGGGACGCGACCGCCTTCGCTCCTCCGGCGAGGTGCTGGAGCTCGCCGGCGATGGACTTGCCGTCGACGTGCTCGCCACGCCGCTGCTCCACGACCCCGCACCATTGCCGACCTTCCTCGACGGCTTCTCACTCGAGGATGCGGAGCCCTTCAACGACTGGGCCGACGCGGAACGCGCCCGCGTGCTTGCCCGGCAGGTATCCGAGGCGCTGGCGCATGGCGAGGACGCCCTCGATGCGTCGCACCACCGCGAGGCCGCGGCGTGGGCCGCGGCCGTGCAGTCGCGCGAGCCGCTCTCGGTGCCGGCGGCCGCGCTCCGCATGCGGGCCCTCGCACTCGCCGGCGAAACCGGCGCGGCCCTTGCCGCCTATCAGGCACATGTGGAGGCGTTCGCCGCACTCGGCGAGCCGCCCGAGCCCGCGCTGACTGCACTCGCCATGCGCGTGCGCGCGCACCCGGCCGCCCTGCCGCGGGCGCCGTCGGTGGCGCGGCCGCTGGTCGGGCGTGCGGCGGTGCATCGCCGGGTCTTCGGGCTGCTGGCCGACGCGCTCGCGGGGGCCACGAGCGTCGTGGCCATCGCCGGTGAGCCGGGCGCGGGCAAGACGCGCCTCGCAGCCGCGCTCGCCGAGCGTGGGACACTCGAGGGTGCCGCCGCGCTCGGCGTCACGGCGATGGCAATGGAGCACGAGGCCCCGTGGTCCGGACTGCGCTCATTGCTGCGTGCAGGACTCGCGCGTCTGCCCGGCCTTCCCGGTGCCTCGCCCGATGCGCTCGCCGTGCTCGCCTCGCTGGTCCCTGGCGTGCTGCCGGTGGCGCCACGTGCACCAAGCGACGAGGGCGAGGTCGCGGCCGCGCTCCAGTCGGTGCTCCGTGCGGTCGCCGAGGAGCGGCCGATCGTGCTCACGCTCGACGACGCGCAGTGGGTGGATGGCGCCTCGTTGCGCGCGCTGCACGTCGCGGTGCGCGAGGCGCCCGACTTGCCGCTCCTGCTGGTGCTGACGCTGGAACAGCCGACGCCCGACACCGCCGCCGCCCTGCTCGCGCTCTTCCGTGACCTTGGCCGCCGGCTCGCCGGCTCGCTCGTCACCCTGGCGCCCTTCACGGATGCCGAGGTCGCCGAGCTCGTGACCGTCTCCGCGCCGTGGTGCGCCACGCCCGCCGAGCGCGCCCGGCTGGCGCGCCGCCTCGTGTTCGAGACCGGCGGCGACCCGCTCCTCTGTGCGACCCTGCTCGATTCGCTGCAGGAGCTGGTATCCGCCCGCCTCGACATGCTCGCCTGGCCGCCGCCGCAGCTCACGCTCGAGAGTCCGCTGCCGGTGCCGGTGCCGGTCGTGCTGCACACCATGCTCCTCGCGCGTCTCGCGCAGCTCGATCTGGCCGATCGGCGCATCCTGGGCGCCGCCGCGCTGGCGGGGCTCACCGTGGATGAGGCACGCGTCGCCTCCATGCTCGAGATCGAGCCCGCTGCGGTGGGGGCGGCGCTCGTGCGTCTCGAGCGGGCGGGCTTCGTGGAAGTGCACGGCGAAGGCTATCGCTTCCCGGCCGCCCTGCTCGCCACACTGGTGAGCCACGCCTGCCTCGGGCACGCGGAACGGCGCCAGTTCACGCGCCTCGCGTCGGCAGGGACACGCGACGGCCGTTCCTGACGGAGTGCATCACATCGCACTCCCGGAACGGCCGCGCGTCCGTGCTGCCGACGAGAGAGGGCACTAGCGCCGGCAGGTCCCCGGACCAGGCAGCAGGTCGCTGGCAAGCCGCAGGTTTTCGAGGCAGGGCGGGATCACCCCGTCCGTCGGAACCGCCGGGCCGCCGTCGCTGCCACCACCAGCGCCCTGTGGGCTGACCGAGGGTCCGTCGGGCACCGTGGACACGACATCCGGCGCGAGCCCGTCCGTCGAGCCGTCGGGCGCATTGGTGTCCGAACAGGCGGCCAGTGCCGCAGTGGCCAGCACGAGGATGATCTTGGCTCGCATGGTGCCCTCCGATGGTGAGATCGTCGTTACGGGAGCCAGTCTACGACGCGGCGGCCAACTGCCGGCCAATCGTGAAGCCGCCAGACTCAAGTGAATGAAGGTGCAAGAGTTGGCGGGGCCAGCCGTTCCCGCCGCGTGGCCCCGCGACTAGCTTGGGAGCGGCCGATTCCGGCCGCTCACTCTGCGGAGGCATGCAGCGCATGATGCGTCAGGGACTGCTGTGGCTGTCGGAACAGAAGAACGTCTTCAACTTCGTGCGTCGGAACGGCGTCGCGCGCCGGTTCGCCTCGCGCTTCGTGGCCGGCGAGTCCATCACCGACGCGGTCGATGCCGCCGTGTCGCTGGCGAAGAAGGACATCACCTCCTCCCTCGACCTCCTTGGCGAGAGCGTCACGCAGGGCGCCGAGGCGGAGGCCGCGGCCGAGCAGTACGTGCAGATGGTCGACGAGATGGCGGCCCGCGACGGGCTCGAGGTGAACGTCTCCGTCAAGCTCACGCAGATGGGCTTCGACATCGACGAGGAGCTGTGTCGCTGCAACATCGTCCGGATCATCGAGCGCGCCGCGGCCCATCGGGGCTTCGTCCGGCTCGACATGGAGAGCTCGGCCTACACGCAGCGCACCCTCGACTTCTTCGCCAGGCACATCCACCCGAATCACGGCGCCCATTGCGGTGTCGTGATCCAGTCGGCCCTGAGGCGCTCCGATGACGACATCGAGCGCCTCATCGCCATGCGGGCGCGCGTGCGCCTGTGCAAGGGCGCGTATCTCGAGCCCTCCACGGTGGCCTACCCGGAGAAGCACGACGTCGACGAGGCCTACCGCCGGCTCATGGAGCGCCTGCTCGATCGCGGCAACTATCCGGGCCTCGCCACGCACGACGAGGCGATGCTCACCCACGCGCGGAAGTACGTGCAGCGGCAGGGCATCGAGCCCGGGCGCTACGAGTTCCAGATGCTCTACGGCGTGCGGCGCGACCTGCAGGAACAGTTGCGCGGCGCGGGGCACCGCATGCGCGTGTACATCCCCTTCGGCACGCAGTGGTATCCGTACCTCATGCGCCGGCTGGCCGAGCGGCCGGCCAACATCGCGTTCATCCTGGGCAACATGGTGAAGGAGTCCGTGCCGGGCCTGTGACGGAATTCACGCTGGGCGGGTACATGGCGCAGCACGATCGCGCCGCGGCGTTCGGCGGGAGCGACGGGCACGCATACTCGGTGGATGTCTGGGTCGACGACGCTCCGGACGAACGCGGCCGCTTCGGCGCCGCGCTCCTGTTCATTCGCTGGAGTCCGGCGGGCGACCAGCCGGTGGGTCACGCCGAATCGCCGGTGCTGGCCTGGGGCCGCACGCCCGACGAGGCGGACGACCGGATCAAGTCGCTCTCCCTGTACGACGTCAAGCAGGCGCTCGACGAGGCCATCGCGTCTCGACCGGCGGGATGGTGACCGAGCGCACGGGCCTCGTGCTCGAGCGCGACGGCGCCAGCTATCGCGTGCTCGCCGACGGCGCCGAGCAGCGCGCGGTGCTCCGCGGCAAGGCGAAGCGCGACATGCCGAAGGTGGTCGCGGGCGACCGCGTGCACCTCGAGCCCGAGCCGCAGGGCGGGCTGTGGGCCATCACCGGCGTCGAGGCCCGGCGCAACGTGCTCGAGCGACGCGAGCCGCACGGTCGTGGTGCCCGGCCGGTGGTGGCCAACGTCGATCGCGTCTTCGTCGTCACCGCGGCGAAAGATCCCGACCCGGTGCCCTCCATCATCGACCGCATGCTCGTGCTCGCCGAGGCGAACGACATGCCGGTGGCCCTCGTCGTCAACAAGACCGATCTCGACCCCGGCACGGACTTGGTCGCGCGCTACCAGCGCGCCGGCTACGAGGTGCTGCCGGTCAGTGTGCGCACGCGCGAGGGCCTCGCGGCCATCGCCGCGTGGCTCCCGGGGCACGCGACCGTCGTGGCCGGCCCGAGTGGCGCCGGCAAGTCGAGCCTGCTCAACGCGCTCCTGCCGGGCCTCGTGCTCCGCACCGGCGACGTCTCCGAGCGCACGGGCCGCGGCAAGCAGACCACCGTGAGCGCTCGCATGGTGCCGCTGCCGATCGGCGGCTGGCTGGTGGATACGCCGGGCTTCAGCGAAGTGGGGCTGTGGGGGCTCGACCCGCGCGGGCTCGCGCAGTGCTTCCCCGAGATGCGCGTGCTGCTTGGGCAGTGCCGATTTCCCGACTGCACCCACCGCACGGAGCCCGGATGCGCCATGACGGCCGCGGCGCAGGATGGGCGCGTCGCGCCCGAGCGGCTCGAGAGCTACCGGCTGCTGCTGCAGGAAGTGACGGAGGAGAAGAAGGACTGGGAGTAGTGCCGGCCGCTACGGCATGCGCCCGTATTTCCTGAGCGCCGCCACCAGCCGCTCGGCCGGCAGCGCCGGCACGAAGAGATCATCCGCCCCCTTCATGTCCGTCGCCGCCAGCATGGCGTTCACGATCGCCTCCTCGGTGGCACTCACCGTGGCGTCGTACAGCGGATTCATCCAGTCGTCGTCGAGCGTGCGCACCGTGCTGGTGTGCGTCGCCGAATCGGCGCGCGGCAGCGGCATCGTGCTGAAGGCCAGGAAGATGTCGCCCGAGCTGTTCTCGCCCAGCCCACCGTCGCGGCCCAGTCCGAGGGAGACGCGCTTCGCCAGTTTCTTGAGCT
>JBJMOZ010000138.1:0-7296 GCA_045803465.1 Gemmatimonadales bacterium
GCCAGTTGCCACATCGTGAATACTGCATACA
This sequence comes from Gemmatimonadales bacterium, assembly GCA_045803465.1. Taxonomy (GTDB): domain Bacteria; phylum Gemmatimonadota; class Gemmatimonadetes; order Gemmatimonadales; family GWC2-71-9; genus JAGGAG01. The sequence goes on from JBJMOZ010000138.1 coordinate 32, forward strand.
ATTCAGGAAGCCATTAACGGGTAAGGCCTTACGTCCGTACCAACCGTCGCACCCTCCCTCCTATCGCCCCGAGCGCCCCTGCGTGGGCAGGTACGCGGCGCCATCGTGCAGTTGTTGGAGCGCGGAGAGTTCGTCGGGACGAAAGTGCGCGACACCGCCGTGGCCGAGCGGTTGGGAGTGAGCCGGACGCCGGTCCGGGAGGCGTTGCTCGACCTCGTCCGAACGGGCGAGCTGGTGAGCGATCACGGACGCGGTTTTCAGGTGGCGCCGCTCGATCCGGCCGAGATACGCGAACTGGGCCAGATGCTGGGAGCCCTGGAGTCGCTGGCCCTGCGGTTGTCCGATCCCTGCTCGCCGAGCCGCCTGGAAGAGCTGGAGCGCTTGATCTTCGAAATCGAGTCGGCCCGGGGTGACGCGCTCCTCGTCCTCGATCGCAACGAGCAGTGGCACCTCGCGCTGCTCGAGGGTTGCCCCAACCGCCTGCTCCGCGCCCGGCTCGCCGACCTGCGCGGCGCTACGCGCCGCTACGTGCTCGCATTCCTGCGCGGGGCAGGACGGCTGGGGCTCGCCACGGGCGGTCACCGGCGGGTGCTCGCTGCCCTGCGCGACGGCGCCCAAGTCGCCGCCGCTGCGGCCCTCGAGGAGCAACTGGTGTCGGGGACGGACGAACTGGCCGGCTGGCTGGCGCGCAGCGCGCCTCAGGCCTTGGGCAATTCGCGCAGCAGCGGCTCGAGATAGCGCCACATGGTCTCGGCGATGCGACGCTGGCCCGCAGCGGTCGGGTGCACGCCGTCGGCCTGGTTGAGCGAGTCCACGCCCGCGACGCCCTCGAGCAGGAACGGCACGAGCGGCACGTCGTACTTCTTCGCCACCTCCGGGTACACGCTGCGGAACCGGCGGAGGTAGGACTGCCCGAGATTGGGAAGCGCCTCCATGCCGACGAGCAGGATCCTGGGCGGCGGCTGCTGGCGCCGGACACGCTCGAGGATGCCTTCGATGTTGCTCCGGATCGAATCCGGATCCTGCCCTCGGAGGCCATCGTTGGCGCCCGTCTCGAGCACGAACACGCTGATCGGCTCCTGCATCACCCACTCCACGCGCCGCAACGCACCGGCCGACGTCTCCCCGCTCACGCCGGCATTGTGAATGAGCACCCTGTAACCCGCCGAGTCGGCCTTCTGCTGCAGCAGGGCGGGATAAGCCAGTGAAGCATCGGGCAGGCCGAAGCCGGCCGTGAGGCTCGTGCCGAGAATGAGAACGACGGGCGGGCGGGCGTTGGGCATCGTGGCGGTGGGCGCGGCAGCCGGAGCGGACGGTGGCGTCGCGGACGCGGCGGGGCGCTCGGACGTAGGCCCGCACCCCGCTGCTGCAACCACTCCGGCCATCGTCACGTACCTCGCTATCATTCGCGCTCTTCTCCCGAACCTGTGGACGACATGCTGCGTGCTGAAGGATTGACCCAGAGCTACCTCTCCGGGGGCCGCGAGCTCACGGTGCTGAACGATATCAGCTTCGAGCTCGAGCAGGGCGGCTTCCTGTCGATCGTCGGGCCGTCCGGCAGCGGCAAGACCACGCTGCTCGGCCTGCTCGCGGGACTCGATCGAGCCCGCGCGGGCCGGGTGATCCTCGACGACGTCGATCTATCTACCCTCTCGGAGGATGAGCGGGCCCGGCTGCGCGCCGCACGGGTGGGCTTCGTGTTCCAGGCCTTCCAGCTCATCCCCACGCTCACCGCACGCGAGAACGTGCAGGTGCCGCTCGAGCTCACCGGCAGCGATGGCGCGGCGCGCGCCGACGAGCTGCTCACGCGCGTCGGGCTGGGCAAGCGTGGTCACCATTACCCCGCCCAGCTCTCGGGCGGCGAGCAGCAGCGCGTGGCGCTCGCGCGCGCCTTCTCGAACAAGCCGCGCATCCTGTTCGCGGACGAGCCCACCGGCAACCTCGACAGCGCCACCGGCGAGACGATCGTGGAGCTGATGCTCGAGCTCAACCGCGACTTCGGCACCACCATCGTGCTGGTGACGCACGACCTCTCGCTCGCCGCACGCGCACGGCGGACCATCCGCCTCGCCGACGGCCGCATCGTGAGCGACACCGCCGCGTGACGCCGGGCTTCGTGCTGCGGCTCGCGGCACGGGAGACGCGCGCCGCGTGGCGCCGGCTGCTCGTGCTCACCGCCGCCGTGACCGTCGGCACGGGCGCACTCGTGGCGATCAACTCCTTCAGCGACAACCTGCGCGATTCCGTCAACGACCAGGCCCGCGCGCTGCTCGGAGCCGACCTGTCGCTGTCGAGCCGCCGCCCGTTCGAGGCGCACGCCGCGGCCGTGCTCGACACGCTCGCCCAGGGCGGCCGCGTGGCGCGCACGGTGAATTTCGCAGGCATGGCGTACGTGCCGCGCACCACCGGCACCCGACTGGTGCAGGTCACCGCGGTGGATGGCGGCTTCCCGTTCTATGGCGAGATCGGCACGGCGCCCGCCACGGCGTGGAAGCAACTGCAGGACGGTCCGCACGTGGTGGTCGAGCCGTCGCTCCTCACCCAGCTCGACGCGCGCATCGGCGACACGCTGGCCCTGGGCGAGGGGCGCTTCGTCATCACCGGCATCGCGACGAGCATCCCCGGCGACGTCGGCGTGCGGGCCGCCTTCGGCGCACGCGTGTTCATCCCCGCGAGCGAGCTCGAGGCGACGAAGCTGCTGGCCTTCGGCTCGCGGGCGGAGTACTCCGCGTTCGTGCAGCTGCCGCCGGGCCGCGACGCGCAGGCACTCGCGAAGCAGTACCGCCCGCGGCTCCGCGCCGACCGGGTGCGCATCCGCTCGGTGGAGGAGGATCGCAACAATCTCTCCGAGACGCTCGGCCGGCTCACCGACTACCTCGGCCTCGTGGCGCTGATCGCGCTGCTCCTCGGCGGACTGGGCGTGGCGAGTGCCGTGACGGTGTTCATCCGCCGCAAGCTGGACGCGATCGCGGCGCTCCGCTGTATTGGCGCCACCTCGCGGCAGGTGTTCGCCGCGTACCTGCTGCAGTCGGCGGCGATGGGCCTTTTGGGCAGCCTGATCGGCGTGCTGCTCGGGCTCGTCATCCAGCGCCTGCTACCGGGCGTGCTGAAGGAATTCCTTCCGGTGACGGTGACGCCGAGCCCGTCGTGGCGCGCCATCGCACTGGGACTCGGCACCGGGCTGTGGGTGAGCATCGTGTTCGCGCTGATCCCCCTCCTCGGCGTCCGCCGCGTCTCGCCACTCGCCGCCATCCGCCGCGACTACGAACCCGCGAAGGGCCGCGATCCGCTGGTGCTGCCGGTGATGCTCCTCCTTGCCGCGAGCGTCGTGGGCCTGGCCCGGCTGCAGGTGGGCGACTGGATGATGGCGCTCGCGTTCACGGGCGGCATCGGCGGCGCGTTGCTGGTGCTGTGGCTCGGCGCCTGGGCGCTGGCGCGCGCGGTGCGCCGCTGGACGCCGGCGCGCTGGCCCTACGTCTGGCGCCAGGGCCTCGCCAACCTGCACCGCCCTGCCAACCAGACGGTCACGGTGGTGTTGTCGCTGGGTTTCGGCGCCTTCCTGCTCACCACGCTCTTCCTGGTGCAGCACAATCTCCTCCGCCAGATCTCGCTGGGTGGCGGTGCCATGCGCCCCAACCTGGTGTTCTTCGACATCCAGCCCGACCAGCAGCGGCCGCTCGCCGCATTGCTCGTGGAGCAGGGCGTCGACGTGGGCGCACCCGTGCCGATCGTTCCGATGCGCATCAGCGCCATCAATGGGCGTCCGGTGCTGCGCGTCGTGGGCGACACGACCGAGTGGGCCACCGACACCAACGCGCAGGGGGAGCGGCGCAACAGCGGCTGGGCCCTCAGGCGTGAATACCGGTCCACCTATCGCGACTCGCTGGTGGCAAGCGAGAAACTGGTGGCAGGCAAATGGTGGGAGAAGGCGGCGGGCGGCGCGGCGGGAGGGATTTCAGTGGAGGTGGGACTGGCGTCCGAACTGAACGTGACGATCGGCGATACCATTACGTGGGATGTGCAGGGGGTGCCGATCACGACGGTAGTGCGCAGCCTCCGCGAGGTGGACTGGGCGCGCTTCGAGACCAACTTCTTCGTGGTATTCGAGCCGGGACTGCTCGACCGGGCGCCACAGAGCTTCGTGGTGCTGGGGCGCGTGGACGATCCCGCCGAGCGCGGGCGCGTGCAGCGCGCGGTGGTGGAGCGGTTCGCCAACGTCACCACCGTCGACCTCGCGACGCTGCAGGGCGCGGTGGAGAAGCTGGTGAACCAGGTCACGCTGGCCATCCGGTTCATGGCGGTGTTCAGCCTTCTCACCGGCGCGCTCGTGCTCGTGGGCGCCGTGGCCACGAGCCGCTTCCAGCGCATTCGCGAGGGCGCGCTGCTTCGCACCCTGGGGGCCACGCGCCGTCAGGTGCTTCGTGTGGTGCTGGCCGAATATCTCGCGCTCGGCGGACTTGCTGCGCTCGTGGGTGTGGGTCTCGCCATCGTGGCGGCCTGGGCCATCGCCAAGTGGGTCTTCGAAGGCCCCTTTGCGGTCCCGGCGCCGGCGCTCGCCCTTCTGGCGCTCGGCGTCACGGTGGGCACTGCCCTGCTCGGGGCGCTCAACAGCCGCGAGGTGCTGCGCCTGCCCCCGCTGGAAGTCCTCCGCGGCGAGTAGTAGCCGGGCAGGGCCGGGCGCGCCCTTCCTAGGGCAGAAGCGCTCCCCTAGCTTCCCCACCAACCACAACCCGTGAACCCCATGCTCCCCATCGACCTGTCGGGCAAGCGCGCCCTCGTCGCCGGTGTCGCCGATGACAGCGGCTTCGGATTCGCCATCGCGAAGGCGCTCGCGCATGCCGGCGCCTCCGTCTGCGTGGGCACCTGGCCGCCGGCCCTGGGCATCTTCGAGAAGATGCTCGAGCGTGGCAAGCTCGACGAGTCGCTCGCGCTGCCCGGTGGCGGCAAGCTGCAATTCGAGCGCATCTACCCGCTCGACGCCGCCTACGACACCCTCGACGACGTTCCAGCCGAGGTACGCGACAACAAGCGCTATCAGGGCCTGGGCGACTTCACGATCACCGGACTCGCGCAGCGCCTGCGCAGCGACTACGGCGAGAAGGGCCTCGACATCGTGGTCCACTCGCTCGCCAACGGCCCCGAAGTGCGCAAGCTGCTCATCGACACCTCGCGCAGCGGCTACCTCGCCGCGATCAGCGTCAGCGCCTACAGCAACATCTCGCTCGTCCGCCAGCTCGCCCCGCTCATGGGCCCGGGCGGCAACTTCCTCTCGCTGAGCTACATGGCGGGCGAGCGCGTGGTGCCGGGCTACGGTGGCGGCATGAGCACCGCAAAGGCTGCGCTCGAGGCCGACACGCGCACCCTCGCCTACGAAGCGGGCCGGCGCTGGGGCGTGCGGATCAACACCATCAGCGCGGGCCCGCTGGCCTCCCGCGCGGCGAGCGCCATCGGCTTCATCAATACGATGATCGAGTACTACACGGCCAACGCGCCCCTGTCGCGCACCCTCGAGGCCGTCGACGTGGGCAACATGGCCGCGTTCCTCGCGAGCCCGCTGGCGCAGGGCATCACCGGCACGACGGTGTACGTGGACAACGGCTACCACGCCATGGGCATGGCCGTCTCGTCGATCAAGGCGCCGTACGAGGCGCTCGAGGAAAGCCTGCGGGGCGGTCCGCCGGCCTGAGCGTGTCGCGCCTCTTCTTCCAGCTCGGGGCGCTCCTCGCCGGCCTCGCCGTGGCGGCGGGAGCGTTCGGCGCCCACGCGCTTCGGGCGCGCCTCGAGCCGCGCGACCTCGAGATATTCGAGACGGCGGCGCGCTACCAGTTCTATCACGCACTCGCGCTCATCGTCACGTCGTGGGCCATCGAGCGCTGGCCCGGGCCGGCGGCGGAGACGGCCGGCTGGCTGTTCGTCGCCGGCATCGCGTTGTTCTCGGGCAGCCTCTACGCCCTCGTGCTCACCAACACGCGCTGGCTCGGCGCGGTGACGCCCTTCGGCGGGGTGAGTCTCATGGCGGGGTGGGTGTGTCTGGTGCTGGCGGCGCGCAGGTAGGGTGAGTGGACTCGAACTGCGAAAGAGGGCTCCCTTCGGAGCCCTCTTTCCTTTTCCGTCCTCACGACGTCCTGTCGATCCGGTTACGTGACCTTCGGCAGCGTCGCGCTGAACGCGTAGTGATAGAACATCAGCGCCATCAGCGCGAGGATCACGATCGCGGCCACGAAGAGGCTGAAGCTGAAGACGCCCTTGAGGAGCCGGCCGTCCCACTTGAGGTGCATGTAGTACAGCGCCACGAGCGCGAACTTGAGCGCCGAGAGCGCCAGGATGGTCGGGATGAACCAGACGGCGCCGAGGGCCGTGCCGTGGGCGCGGTGCGCCACTTCGTAGGCGCCGACCTCGAGCGCGGTGAGCACCACCAGGATGATGCCGATCCGGACGTACTGGCCGGCCTTCTCCGGGAAGTGGTGCTCGTGCGCCACCGCCGCCGTTGCGTCGCCCGTCGCGTGGGGATGTGCCATGTGTCGGGTTCCTCAGTTCATCAGGTAGACGACGGGGAAGATCACGATCCACACCACGTCGACGAAGTGCCAGTACAGCCCGGCGATCTCCACCCGTTCGGAATCGCCCTGCGAGATGCGGCTCTGCATCGAGAGCCCCCACAGCGCGACCAGCCACACGATGCCGATGAGCACGTGGGTGCCGTGGATGCCGGTGAGGATGAAGAAGCTGGAGCCGAACAGGTTGGTGTTGACGTTCAGCCCCTCACGGGTGAACTCGGTGAACTCGAAGATCTGTCCACCGATGAACACCGCACCGAAGAGCGCGGTGGCCATGATCCACACCCGGAAGCGCCGGAAGTCGCCGCGCTGGACCGCCGCGAGCGCCAGCACCATCGTGAGCGAGCTCATCAGGAGGATGAACGACGTGACGGACGTGAAGGGGATGTTGTAGACGTCCTGCGGCGTCGGCCCGGTCTGGCCCGGGCGGTCGCGGTACAGCAGGTACGTGGCGATGAACGCCCCGAAGAAGAGGCAGTCCGACGAGAGGAACAGCCACATCGCCAGCTTGGCGTTGGGGACGCCGGTGTGGGTGGCGTGCGCCGGCGTGCCGGCGTCGTCGTCGTGCCCGCCGCCTCCCGTGGGGACGAGCGTGCCGGGGCCGCCGGGGCCGCCGGCCTGCTCGATGGTGGCCATCAGTCTTCCGTCCCGGGCTCGAGGCCCCAGGCGAACATGCCGAAGAGGAGCAGCAGCAGGCCCGGGATCAGC
>JBJMOZ010000173.1:0-6996 GCA_045803465.1 Gemmatimonadales bacterium
CCCGAGCACCAGGATGGCGAGCGCGAGCAGGACGACGCGGCCGAGATCCCGTTCGGGCAGCGGACGTTCGTAGAACGGCTCGATGTCCAGCTCGATCTCAGAACTGGAAATAGATGAAGGCATCGCTTCCCCCCTGGGTGATCGCGGTGAGGAATGCCATGCCGCCCCAGAGGGCGCCGGCCGCGGCGAGGGGAAGGCGTTGCACCTCGGTGTGCAGCTTCCGCTCACGCATGTAGATGTGCACCAGCAGGATGCCGCCGACCGTCGCGAGTGCGCTGATCACCCGGTACATCGAGAGCACGGGCGCCCCGTCCGGGGCGAGGCCGAGCATGGCGGAGAGCACGCGCTGCGCGGTGGAAAAAGTCCGCGCGCGGAAGAACACCCACGTCACGTTGATCAGCGCATAGGTCAGCAGCCCGAGTGCGATGCGCATCGGCCACCGGCCCCACACGTCGAGGTGCCCGAACCACCGGCGCAGGTACCGTTCGGCCACGAGGTAGAATCCGTGCAGCCCGCCCCAGACCACGAACGTCCACGCCGCGCCGTGCCACAGCCCGCCGAGCAGCATGGTCAGCATCAGGTTGACCTGGGTGCGTCCGGGGCCCTTCCGATTGCCGCCGAGGGGCACGTACAGGTAGTCGCGCAGCCAGGTGGAGAGCGAGATGTGCCAGCGGCGCCAGAAGTCGGAGAAGCCGATGGCCGCGTACGGGTAGCGGAAGTTGTCGATCAGCGAGAACCCGAGCACCAGCGACGCTCCGATGCCCGTCGTGGTGTAGCCGGCGAAGTCGCAGAAGATCTGACCGGAAAAGGCGAGCGTGCCGAGCCATGCGTCGAGTGGATGCACCAGCTTGTCGGCGCCGTAGACCGCGTCGGCCACCGGTGCAAGGAGCCCGTCCGCCAGCACGATCTTCTCGAACAGGCCAAGCGTCATGAGCATGAGGCCCCACGCCACCTGCTGCCGCGTGGCGGTGCGCGGCGTCTCGAACTGGGGCACCAGGTCGGTGGGCCGCACGATCGGACCGGCCACCAGCTGCGGGAAGAACGTGACGAACAGCGCGAAGTCGAGGAAGGACTTGGTCGGCCGGGCTCGTCGGAGAAAGACGTCCAGCGCATACGACATCGTCTGGAACGTGTAGAACGAGATGCCCACCGGCAGGACGATGTCCCACTTCGGCGGCTGGTAGGCGATGCCCAGCGTGCCGGCGAGCGCGACGAAATTGTCGAGCAGGAAGCCGCCGTACTTGAAGTAGCCGAGGAGTCCGAGGTTGGCGACCACCGAGATCATGAGGATCCAGCGGCGCCGTACCTTGTCATCGGTGCCATCGAGCCACTTGGCGGCGTTCCAGTCGATGACGGTGGAGAGCCAGAGCAGCACCACGAACGGCGGGTTCCAGGCGGCGTAGAAGATGTAGCTCGCGACCAGCAGGTTCAGCTTCTTCGTACGCCAGGCGAATGGCATCCGGTGCAGCGCCACGACGATCGCGAAGAACACGAGGAACGTCAGCGAATTGAAGGTCACGCGTCGCCCTCAGGGGGTGGGCCCTGGCAGCGCCGATCAGGCCGGCGGTACCGATATGTCGGGGATGGTGAGCGAATATGCGACCCGGCGAGACTTCTCGCCAGCCGCCGCGCATTGCGGCCGTGAGGGCCAGGGTTAAGATGATCAGTCTCCCTCACCATACGAGCTCCATGCGCCGCCTGTCGCTGGCACTGCTGGTCGGCCTGATCATCGGGTGTCGCCCGGCGGGAGGACCGATGGACGCGACCCGACTGCGGGACTTTGCCGCCAGGTACACGGCGGCGTGGGGCAGCCAGGACGCGGCGCGCGTCGCGTCGTTCTTCGAGGAGAACGGCTCGCTGTCCATCAACCGGGATGCGCCCGCGATCGGCCGGAAGGCCATCACCGCATCGGCGCAGCGCTTCATGACGGCCTTCCCGGATCTCGTGGTGCGGATGGATACGCTCGAGGTGGAAGGCGACCGAATCGTCTACCGCTGGACCCTCACCGGCACCAACAACGGTCCCGGCGGCACGGGCAGGCCCGTGCGCATCAGCGGCTACGAAGAATGGAGCATAGGCGCCGACGGCCTCGTCGCCCAGTCGCTGGGACATTTCGACGAGGCCGACTACCGGCGCCAGGTGCAGTCCACTCGATGAGCGCGTCATCGTGACCCATTGCGCTCGCTGGCTTGCCGCCGCGCTGCTCACGGCCTGGCCAGGCGTCGGCGGCGCCCAGTCGTCGCACCCGGCGCCTTATCTGTATGTCTGGGCCGGCGATGCCGACTCGCTCGAGAGCGATTTTCTCGCGGTGATCGACACCCGGCCCGGTTCGCCCACCTACGCCCGCGTGCTTTCGACGGTGCCGGTGGGCGCACGCGCCACGCGGCCGCACCACACCGAGCATCAGCTCGAGGCCGACCGCATCCTGTTCGCCAACGGCTTCGCGGCCGGTCGCACCTTCCGGTTCGACCTCGGTCGCCCTGCCACACCGCGCCTGCTCGGCTCCTTCACCGAGCTCGGCGGATTCAGCTATCCGCACTCCTTCGTGCGCATGGCCAACGGCCACATGCTCGGCACCTTCCAGGGGCGCGGAGCGAAGAACATCCCGCCCGGCGGCCTGGTGGAACTCGATCGTGCGGGACGACTGGTACGCGCCAGCAGCGCCCGCGTCGCGACGATCGACAGCGCCGAGATGCGCCCCTACAGCCTGGCGGTGCTGCCGGCGATCGACCGTGTCGTGTCCACGAGTACCGACATGATGGGCGATTTCGGTGCGCACGTGCAGGTGTGGCGACTCTCGGATCTCGCGCTGCTGCAGACCATCGCGCTGCCGGCGACCGGGGCCGGCGACGGTCATGCCCATCACGCGTCGATGACGTCGAAGCAGGAAGACCACCATCTCTTCCCCGGCGAGCCGCGCGTGCTGGCCGACGGCCGCACCGTGTTGCTCGCGACGTTCACCTGCGGGTTCTACCGGGTCACGGACCTCGATGCCCCGACAGCCCGGGTCGAGTTCCTCTTCGCCTTCGGCGGCGAGAACTGCGCCGTCCCGGTGCTTGCGGGCACCTGGTGGATCCAGACGGTGCCCGACGAGCACGCCCTCGTCGCCCTCGACGTGTCCGATCCGTCGCAACCGCGCGAGGTGAGCCGTGCCACGTTCGACTCCACCTTCGCGCCCCACTGGATGGCGTTCGACGAAGGCGGCTCGCGACTCGTGGTCAACGACGGCAAGTCACGGACACTGCTCGTGCAGTTCGACCAGCGCACGGGCGCGCTCGCCATCGACACGGCGTTCCGCGATGAGGGGGCGACGTCGCCCGGCGTGAGCTTCGCCAGGACCCGCTGGCCGCATGGCGACAGCGGAGCGGCGCGCCCCCACGGCTCGGTGTTCTCGCGGCCGGAGTGATGGCGCGCGCGTGGCATGGCATTCATCCCTTGGAGCAGCGCATGAGCGATCGCCCGATCCGCTTCACCGTCGAGCTCAACATCACGCCGGGAAAATTCGACGCATTCGAGAAGGCCGCGCGGGACATGACGCGGGATACCCAGCCCGAGCCGGGCACCCTCGTGTACGACTGGTACCTGGACCGGGATCACCATCGCGCCCGCCTGCTCGAGGAGTACGTCGACGCCGACGCCGTGGTCGCGCATCTCGAGAGCCGCGTGGTCACTACGCTGGTGCCGAAGCTGCTGGAGTCGGCCCAGCTCACGCGCTTCGAGGTCTATGGGGACCCCGGACGACGGGGCTCCGAGATCCTCTCCCGGCTCGGCGCCGAGCTCTTTCCCGACTGGCACGCCATCGATCGCTGAAGCCCGGTGGCTGAAGGAGCCCGGATCGAGTCGCTGCTCCTGGGCGCGCTCTCTGGGCGTCGGCGGTGTAGAAGGGAGGAGGAGGCTCTCGATATGACATGGATCATCTCACTTCCCGCGCTGTCGCTTGCGCGCGCGCGGTTCCGTCACCTGCCCAGTGTGCCTGCACCGCTGGCTCTCGGCGCCGGCCTGGCGGTCGGTGCGGGTCTCGTGCTGCTGCTGCAGCGGCGGCGCCGGCATCACCACACCGATGAAGCGATTGCGGCGGTCAGCGACCACGGCCCGGTGACGCAGGCCACGGTCCCGGCCACTCCCGCCGACACCCCCATCGGCCCGCCGGGGCAGAATCTCGAAGAGCGGCTCGACGAGGCGCTGCAGGAATCATTTCCGTCCAGCGATCCGGTCTCGATCCACATCGAGTGACGCTCGAACGCGCCGGCACCATGGGCCGACGTCGTCCGGCATCGGGGCGAGGCAGCTGGTGAAGTGGTATCGTTCAGGCGATGCTCTTCGCCGGCTTTCTCGTCGTCCTCCTCAGCTTCCTGGGCTGCCTCTGGCTTTCGGGAGTCGTCGGCATCGACCTGTACTGGCCGATGGCGGCGCTCTGGGGTGCCTGGGCCGCGATCGACGCGAAGCGGCGCGACATGCGGCGCTACGAGCGTGTCTTCCCGCTCGAGCCGTGGGCCCTGCTGATGTCGGTCACGGTGATGTGGCCAGTGGCGCTGCCGTGGTATCTGCGCCTGCGACATCGGGTGCGTACCGGCCGGCTCGCGGTGCCGCTCCGGCCCAGTCGCGCGCGCTACGTGCTCGTCGGCCTCGCCTTCCTGCTGCCACTGGGCGCCCTGGCGTTGCCGACGCTGCTCGAGCAACTGCCATCGGCACGCTACCTCCAGCCGCTCGAACGCGCCGCCTCGCACGCTGCGGGTGAGCCGGTGAATGTCTCGCTCGATTCCGACGGCACCCTCACGCTGACCGTCCTGCATCGGCCCGAGCCGGGCGAGCTGCATGAGGAACGCCGCGACATGGCGCACCGCATCGCGGTGGCCGTGGTGGAGGCGAACCATGACCCCGATGCCTTCCGCGTGGTGACGGTGGCGTTCGCCGTGGTGCAAGGACCGCCCGGCATGACGGTACGACGCGTGGACGACGTCTTCCACTGGCGCGTCAGCGACCTCGGGCTTCCGACGCGCGTGACGATATGAGGATCGTGGGCGGAAAGTTTGCCGGCCGCCATCTCACTTCGCCGGCCGATGCGCGCGTGCGTCCCACCGCCGAGCCGGTGCGGGCGGCGCTGCTCGACCTGCTGGCCGCGGACCTGCCGAATGCGCGCGTGCTCGACCTCTTTGCAGGCACTGGTGCGCTCGGGCTCGAGGCGATCTCGCGCGGGGCCCGTCAGGCCGATTTCGTGGAGTTCCGGCCGGGGAGCCTGCATGCGCTGCGGGCGAACGTCGGCGTCCTGCGGCTCAAGGAGCGCACCCGCATCTTCAATCGCGACGCCATTCCGTTCGCGGCAGCCCTCGACGAGGGCGCGTACGATCTCGCCTTCGCCGATCCACCCTACGAATCGCGCGTGCTGGACCGGGTGCTGGAGATCTGGCGAGAGCGCCGGTTCGCGCCAGTGCTGGCAGTGGAGCACGCGCGGGACCACCAGCTCCCGGGCCGGGGCACACGGCGGAACTTCGGCGATTCGGCCGTGACCATCTACCGTCTTGCCGGTCACGGTCCACGGACCGAGAGGTCAGCGAAGGAAACGACGCCGTGACGCTGCCCGAGGTCTGGCTGCGTGGTCCCCTGCCGGGGTACCCGGCCCTGCTGCAACCGGTGGCGCACAGCCTGACGCAGGTGCTCGAGGAGGTGGCGGCGACGCTGCCGTCGTGTTCGCCCGAGGAATTGTGGGTCGGCCCAGGCACGCGCTGGCCGGCGGGCCGGCACCTGCGGCACGCGGCCGGAAGCCTCGAGCGCCTCTATACCTATGCACGCGGCGAGGCGCTCTCGGAGGCGCAGCTCGCCGCCCTGCGCGTCGAAGGGGAGCCCGACCTGGCGGAGGGAGCAGTGGTCAGGCTGCGTGCGCATTTCGATGGGGCGGTCGAGCGGGCACTGCAGCAGGTGTGCGAGACGCCCGAGGAGCGCCTGCTCGAGCTACGTGAAGTGGGACGCGCCCGTTTGCCGTCGACGGTGCTGGGACTGCTCTTTCACGGGGCGGAGCACACGCAGCGACATGTCGGGCAGTTCATCACTACGCTGCGGATTCTCAGGACGTAGCGCGGCCTGAGCAGCACCAAACGACAAACCCCGGTCGACGTCGACCGGGGTTCAGTGTTTCCAGAGTGCGAGCGCTCAGGCCTTCTTGCGACGCCGCAGGAAGCCTGCGCCGCCCAGCCCGAGCAGGCCGGTGGTGACGAGGCCGATCGTCGCGGGTTCGGGCACCGTGCTCGCCCCGCACGAGGTGTAGCTGCTCGGCGAGTTGGTGATGTTGCCGCCGGCGTCGAAGTTGATCTTGGTGGAACAACCCGTCGGGCCACTGATCGCGTGAATGCCCGCGCCGACTTGGGCGATCTGCTCTGGGGTCAGTCCGCTGAAATCGAACACGAAGGTCAGGGACTGGCCAACCAGGATCCCCTTCTTGGGGCTCGGATTCGGCGCATTGACCTGAGCCACCTCGTCGACGATACCGTCGCCGCCGAGGTTGTTGGGCGGTGACTGCGTCCATCCGTTCAGCGTGGATCCCGCAGCATTCCACACATAATCCTTCGGCAGGTTCGTCAAGCCGACCGAAGCGAACACGGCATCAGCATTGCCGAGGTTCGTGATCGTCAGCGTGGCCTTCTGGGTTGCGGCATCCCACGTGAGGGAAACCGCGGCGCAGGTCGCGAAATTCGAGCCGCCGCACTGGCCCAAGGGGCCGGTATTGAAATCGGCGTGGGCGGCAGTGGCTGAGAGCAACACCAATGCGGCACTGAGGCTCGCGGTCCGACGGAGGAGATTGGTCATACGGATTTCCTTGCCCTACGCAGTGATGGAACGCGCCAACCTGAACCCACGGATACCCATCCACGCCATCACGATCGGGTAGACCGCCAATTGCACCAGCGTCCGCGCGATCGCTCTCTTCAATCCTACCCCGATCTCAGGAACTGACAACCCCTTGGCCGCCAGGGGAAGCGTAAGGCCGTAGACCACTGCCAA
>JBJMOZ010000182.1:0-2824 GCA_045803465.1 Gemmatimonadales bacterium
TGGGCGCGCGCGTGCCGATCATCCTGACGAGCCGCGCCGACAGCGTCAGGTCCAAGGTCGCCAGCTGCGCGGTCGCCGTGCTCGCTGCACATGCCCGGCGACAGGGCAAGACCGGCATGACCTGACCGCGGCGTCGGAGGCACGCATCATGGACGATTACGCACTGGTACTCAACGCCGGGTCCTCGAGCCTCAAGTTCTGCGTCTACGTCCGGCCCGACGACGCCGGCTGGCGGCTCGAGGCGCGCGGACAGATCGAGGGCATCGGCACCGCCCCGCGGCTCAGCGCGAAGGACGGCAACGACGCGAAGATCGCGGACGAGACGCTCGATGCCGGCGTGCGCGATGGCCGCGCCGCGCTCGAGGTGCTCGCCGGATGGCTCAAGGGGTGCTACGGCGGTGCGCCCATCCGCGGGGTCGGCCCTCGCGGCGTCCACGGCGGCGCCCAGTACGCCGGCCCGGTGGTGGTCACGCCGGCGGTGGTCGACGAGCTGAAGGCCCTCGTGCCGCTCGCCCCGCTGCACCAGCCCTACAACCTCGCCGCCATCGAAGCCGTCGCCGAGCGGCTGCCGGACGCGCCGCAGGTGGCGTGCTTCGACACCGGCTTCCATCGGCACCAACCGGCGGTGGCGGAACTGGTGCCGCTGCCGCGGGCCATCCGCGAAGCCGGGGTGCAGCGCTACGGCTTCCACGGCCTCTCCTACGAGTACATCGCGTCCGTGCTGCCCGAAGCGGCACCCGAGATCGCCGATGGCCGCGTGATCGTGGCCCATCTCGGCAGCGGCGCCAGCCTGTGCGCGCTCTCGTCCGGCCGCAGCGTGGACAGCACGCTCGGCTTCACTGCGCTCGACGGGCTCTGCATGGGCACGCGACCGGGCACGATCGACCCCGGGGTGATCCTGCACCTCTTCCAGGGACTCGGCCTCACGCCGAAGGAGGTCGAGACCATGCTCTACAAGCAGTCCGGCCTGCTTGGCATTTCCGGCATCAGCAACGACATGCGCGACCTGCTCGCGAGCGATGCGCCCGAGGCGAAGCTGGCGGTGGACTTCTTCGTCTATCAGGCGGCAAAACAGATCGGCGCGCTCGCCGCGGTGCTCGGAGGGGTCGACGGCATCGTCTTCACCGCCGGCATCGGGGAGCACTCCGCGCCCATCCGACGCCGTCTGTGCGAAGCCTCAGCCTGGCTGGGCGTGGCGCTGGACAACGAGGCCAACCGGAAGGGCGGTCCGCGGATCTCGACGCCGGACAGCAAGGTGTCGGCGTGGGTGATCCCGACCAACGAGGAACTGATGATCGCCCGGCACACGGGCGCAATGCTTGGCATCGCCGGACAACGCGCCTGAGGGCGCAGTGACGAGGAGCACGACATGACGACCACGGTAGCCCCTGAGACGATCACCACCCCGTCCGTCTCGCCCTGGGACGGCTTTCAGCCGGGCCTCTGGCAGCGCGACATCGACGTCCGGGACTTCATCCAGCAGAACTACACGCCGTACGACGGCGACGAGTCGTTCCTCGCGAAGGCCACGCCGCGCACCCGCCGCATCTGGGACCGCCTCACCGCCCTGTTCGTCGAAGAGCGGAAGAAGGGCGTGCTCGACGTGTCGCAGGTGCCCAGCTCGATCCTGGCGCACGCCCCCGGCTACATCGACCAGGAGCACGAGATCATCGTGGGCCTGCAGACCGAGGCCCCGCTGAAGCGCGCCGTGATGCCGAACGGCGGGCTCCGCATGGTGGTCGGCGCGCTCAAGACGTACGGTTACGAGCCGGACAAGATGCTGGTCGAGACGTTCACGAAGTACCGCCGGACGCACAACGAGGCGGTGTTCGACGCGTACACGGCCGACGTGCGCCGCTGCCGCAGCTCGCACATCCTGACGGGCCTGCCCGACGCCTACGGCCGGGGACGGATCATCGGCGACTATCGCCGCGTGGCGCTCTACGGCGTGGCCCGCCTCCTCGAGCGGAAGAAGGAGGAGCGCCGCGCACTCGATGCGTCTCCCTCCACCGAGGCCATCATCCGCGACCGCGAGGAGCTCGCCGAGCAGGCGCGCGCGCTCGAGGAGCTGATGCAGATGGCCAAGGCATACGGCTTCGACATCAGCGGCCCGGCACGCAATGCCACCGAGGCCGTGCAATGGCTCTACTTCGGCTACCTGGCGGCGGTGAAGGAGCAGAACGGCGCGGCCATGTCCCTCGGCCGCACCTCGACGTTCCTCGATGTCTACTTCGAGCGCGACCTCGCCGCGGGCATCCTCACCGAGGAGCGCGCGCAGGAGATCATCGACGACTTCGTCATCAAGCTCAGGATCGTGCGCTTCTTCCGCACGCCGGAGTACGACGAGCTCTTCGCCGGCGACCCCACGTGGGTCACGGAATCCATCGGCGGCATGGGCGAGGACGGCCGCCCGCTGGTGACCAAGTCCAGCTTCCGCATGCTGCAGACGCTCTTCAACCTGGGCCCGGCGCCGGAACCGAACCTGACGGTGTGGTACTCGCCGCGATTGCCCGAGGGGTTCCGCCGCTTCGCGGCGCGCACGGCCATCGCCACGAGCTCCCTGCAGTTCGAGAACGACGAGACGGCCCGCGGCAGCCTGGGCGACGACGGGGCGATCGCGTGCTGCGTCTCGCCGATGCGGGTGGGCAAGCAGATGCAGTTCTTCGGGGCGCGCGCCAACCTGGCCAAGTGCCTGCTGTACGCCATCAACGGCGGGCGGGACGAGGTGAGCGGTGATCAGGTCGGCCCGGCGGCGGCGGCGGTGGCCGGCGACGTTCTCGACTACGACGACGTCACGGCGAAGTTCGATGCGATGATGGAGTGG
>JBJMOZ010000044.1:0-5775 GCA_045803465.1 Gemmatimonadales bacterium
ACGAGCCCCTGCATGTCGGCCAGTGCCTGCGGAATGGGTACTCGAACGCCGATGCCGTCGGCAATCGTATCGATGGCGGCATGCTGTACCAGGCGATGCTGCTGCAGCGACTCGAGCATGGCCGGAGCGCCGCTAGCCTGCACCGCCGTGAGGCGGGTGGTGGGGGTCCGTTCCTTCATCACGCGCGCGACGCCGTTGAACAGGGCGCCGTTGCCGAGAGGCACAAGCAAGCCGTCCAGCGGCTCCTCGGCGTTGGCCAGCTCGAGGCCGATGGTACCGGCGCCTTCGGCCGTCTCGAGGTCGAGGCCGTCCTCGACGAACCGCGCGTCGTCGGCCGCCGCGGCACGTCGTGCCTCGTGCTTTGCCGCGTCGAAGTCGGCGCCGTGGAGCACCACCGTGGCGCCAAGGTCGTGCATGCGCGCCACCTTGAGCGGATTCGCGGTCGTGGCGGCGTAGACGGTCAGCGGGATGCCGCGGCGACGGCACGCATAGGCCATTGCCTGGCCGAAGTTGCCGGCGCTGGCACACACCAGTGCCGAACCGTTGGAGGCCTGCGCCACCAGCCAGTCTGCCCCGCGCCCCTTGAAGCAGCGGATGGGATTGAGCGTCTCGACCTTCAGCACCAGGCGCACGCCCAGTGCCGCGGAGAGCGGCTCGCACTCGAACTGCGGGGAATGAAGAAAGACCGGATCGATGCGCCCGGCCGCTTGCTCGATGCGCTCGACCGTGACGCGAGGCGTCACCAGCGACTACGCCCCGGCAAGCGTCGCCTGCAGCGTGATCGGCACGGAGAGCGCGCGCGACACGATGCAGTTCTTCCTCGCATCCTCGGCGTAGCGCTGGAAATCCGCCGCCGAGAGACCGGGGACATCGCCCTTGGTCACGAGATCGATGCCGGTGATCGACATCGCCTCGCCCACCTTGTCGAGATGCACGGTCGCGCGGGTCTCGATGCTCTTCGGCGGCGTGCCTGCCTGCGTCAGGCCGAGCGACAGCGCCATGGAGAAGCACCCGGCGTGCGCCGCGCCGATCAGCTCCTCCGGGTTCGTGCCTGGCGCTCCCTCGAAGCGCGTGCCGAATGAGAACCCGCCCTCGAACGCGCCGCTCCCCAACCGCATCGAGCCCTTGCCGCCCTTGAGATCGCCTTCCCAGCGTGCGTCCGCCGTCCGGTTCATGGCCTGCTCCTGTGCTGTGGTGTGTGCCGGCTGAGCGCCGACCTGTTGATACCCCGGCCGCCGTCAGCCCGTTTCGGGCGTGCCGTCCTTGGACGAGAAGAGCCGGCGCACGTCCTCGCCGACGCGGCGGGGCCGGCCGCTCGCCATGTCCACCGGGCACCAGAGCGTTCGTGCGCGCGCGAGCACGCGGGCATCGCGCCGACGAACGATCTCGGTATGTCGCTCGAAGCTGAGCCCCTCCGCTGCGCCCACCCAGGTGCGGGCCAGCAGTTCATCGCCGAGCATGGCGGCACGGGAATAGTCGATCTCATGGCGCAGGACCACCCACGCCAGGCCGGCCTGCGCGTCCGCGGGTGCCAACGCCCGCCAGTGCGCCACCGCCGCTTCCTGCACCCAGCGCAGGTAGACGATGTTGTTGACGTGCCCGAGTTCGTCGATGTCCGCGTCCGCGGCGATGAGCGGCAGCTCGTGAACGGGGCGATCCGGCGGAGGTGAGGCGCTCATGCTGGCAGAATCCCGGGTCTCGGCGTCATCACTAGAGCAATGATACCGGATCGCGGTCCACCACCGCGCGCACCTCCGCCGGCAGCTTCGGCAACCGGCGCGAGGCATAGCGCACGAATGCGCCCACCTCGCGTTGCGGACCCTTCAGCACCACGTGCCAGCGCCACCGCTCCTTGAGCCGCGCCAGCGGGCACGGTGCGGGCCCGAGCACCGCGAGCGTGAGGCCCTTCGCCACGACCAGCGTCCTGCACCACTCGGCCACGCGTCCCGCCGCATCGGCCACGGCCACTTCCTCGGGGCCGGAGACCAGCACGTTCACGATCGCCACGAACGGCGGATAGGCCGGTACCCGTCGCTGTGCGCGCTCGGTCGCGAGGAAGCTGTCGGTGTCGTGCCCCGCCGCGTTGACGAGCGCATGATGCCTGGGCGAACGCGTCTGCACGATCACCCGGCCACCCTTCGGCCCGCGTCCCGCGCGTCCGGCCACTTGCGCCAGCAGCTGGAAGGTGCGCTCCGACGCGCGGAAGTCGGGCAGGTGAAGCCCCGTGTCGGCGTCCACCACGCCTACCAGGGTGACGTTGGGGAAGTCGAGGCCTTTCGCGATCATCTGCGTGCCGATGAGCAGGTCGATCTCGCCGCGCTCGACCGTCTCCAGGATCCGCTCGTGCGCCCAGCGTTCGCCCGTGGTGTCGAGATCCATGCGCGCGATGCGCGCACGTGGGAACCGCACGGCGACCGCCTGCTCCAGCTGCTGGGTGCCGATGCCGCGCTCCGCCTGCACGCTGCCGCCGCATTGCGGACACGCCGCGGGCATCGCCTCCTGGTGCCCGCAGTAGTGACAGCGCAGGCCCGCCGGCGCACGATGCACCGTCAGCGAGATGCTGCAGGAGGGGCATCCGCAGACCGCCGCGCACTTGCTGCATTGCAGGAACGCCGCGAAGCCACGCCGGTTGAGCAGCAGCAGCGCCTGCTCGCCCCGGTCGAGCACGGTCTCCACCGCCGCATCGAGCGCGTCCGACCAGGGCACCGGCCGCATGCCCTGCACCAGCGACTGGGTCCGCAGGTCCACGAGCTCGACCGGCGGCATGGGACGCGACTCGATGCGTGCCTCGAGCCGCAGCAGCGCGAGGTCCTCGCCCACCCGTGCCATCGTCTCGAGCGCCGGCGTGGCGCTGCCGAGCACCACCGCGGCGCCTTCGAGCCTGGCCCGGACGAATGCCACCTCGCGCGCGTGGTAGCGCGGCGATTCGCCGTTCTTGTAGCTCGCCTCGTGCTCCTCGTCGAGCACCAGGAGTCCGAGGGTCTGCACCGGCGCGAAGATCGCCGATCGTGCGCCCACCACCACGCGGCACTCGCCGCGGCGGATGCGGCGCCACGCATCGGCGCGCTCGCCGTCGCTGAGCCCGCTGTGCAGCACCGCGATGTCGTCCCCGAAGACGCCGCGGAACCGCCGCACCGTCTGCGGCGTCAGGGCGATCTCGGGCACCAGCACGATGGCGCCGCGCCCGTGCGCAAGCACGCGCCGCACCGCCTCGAGGTAGACGAACGTCTTGCCGCTGCCGGTGACGCCGTAGAGCACGGCGCCCTGCCCTGGCGCCAGCCGCGCGATGGCGTCGATCGCCGCCTGCTGTGCGGGCGTCGGGGTGTCGGGCGGCGGCGTGCCCGCCCGGCCCGAAAACGGGTCGCGGATGCGCTCGCCATCCTCCACGCGCACGAGGCCGCGCTGCCGCAGTCCGCGCAGCACCGCATCGCTGACATCGTGCTGCTCGCGCAGCATCGTGAGGGGCACCGAGCCACCCAGGGCCTCGAGCAGTTCGAGCAGCTCGCGTTGCTTTGGACTGCGGCGGAAGAGCGCTTCGCGCTCGAGCAGGCTGGGGACATGGTCGCCGAGCACGGCGAGCTTCTGCGTGGCACGGGCGGCTCGCGTATCCGGCGGCTGCACCTCGAGCGTGATCACGCCCTGCTCCGCGAGCCGGTGCACCGGGTTCCAGACCTCGCGGCCGAGCTTCCGCTTCAGCGAGGAGACGAGCCCAGTGCCACCGTGCCCCTCGAGCCACTGCACGATGGCCTGCGCCACGCCGCCCTCCGCGCCTGCCCCGTCGACGAGCGTGAGGCGTACCTGCGAGGCGCCCCACATGCCCGCCGGCAGCGCCGCGCGCAAGGCGAGCCCGAGTGGCGTGCCGTAGTACGCGGCGAGCCATCGGGCCAATTCGAGATGACAGGCATCGAGCAGCGGTTCGGTGTCGGGCAACGCCAGCACGTCGCGCAGCCGCATGGACGGCCGCTCGGCGTCGATGGCCGTGACGATGCCGATGAGCTCACGTTCGCGCACCGGCACCACCACGCGCATGCCGACGGCCACGAGGTCCCGGAGCGCTTCGGGGACGCCGTAGGTGTAGTCGGTGGCGAGCGGGAGTGGGAGCGCGACGCGAATGCACGCGTCGGTCATCGACGCGTGACGCCGAGCCCCGGAGCGGTGGGAAGCGTGAGCTGACCGCCGTGGATCGTGGCGCCCTCGAAGGGGTCGTTGGCGAGGAGTGCGGCGCCGTCGAGGTCCACGATGTCGACCAGCGGCGCCAGGTGGGCGGCCGCCGTGATCGCGATCGAGCTCTCGATCATGCAGCCGACCATGACCTGCAGGTGGTGCGCACGGGCCACTGCGATCATGCGGATCGCCTCGCGGAGACTGCCGCACTTGGCGAGCTTGATGTTGATGCCGTCGACGTGGCCCACGAGCGGCGGAATGTCGGTGGCCACGAGGCAGCTCTCGTCGGCGATGACCGGAATGGTGGCGCGGCGGCGGATCGCGCCGAGTCCCGCGATGTCCTGCGGCACGACGGGCTGCTCCAGTACCGTCACCCCGTATTCCTCGAGCACGGGCAGCATGCGGATGGCCTGCGTCACCGTCCAGCCGCAGTTGGCGTCGACGCGGATCTCGCGATCGGTGGTGTCGCGCAGCGTGCGCAGGATCGCCTCGTCCCGGTCGGTGCCGAGCTTCACCTTGAGGATGGGATACTCGGCGGCCTCGAGCACCTTCGCCCGGATCTTCTCCTCGGTATCGAGCCCGATGGTGAACGTGGACTTCGGTGCGGCCTTGGCGTCGAGGCCCCACATCCGATGCAACGGCACGCCGACCCGCTTCGCCGCAAGGTCGTGCAGCGCCATGGAGAGCGCCACGCGCGCCGCGGGATTGCCGCGCAGCATCCGCGCCCACTGCGCCTCGGCCGCCTCGAGGTCGAACGGATCGGCGGGCATCGCGGTGGCGTAGAGGTTGATGGCCGCGAGCACCGACTCGGGCGTTTCACCGTAGAACTTGGTCGCCGCCGCCTCGCCCCAGCCCTCGCAGCCGTCCTGATCGGTGACCTTCACCCATACGGTGCGATAGTCGCTCGAGCCGCCGCGCGCGATGATGAACGGATGGCGAGTGCGAAGCTCGAGGATCTCGGCGCTGACACGGAGCGAGGCGGTCACGGCTGGTCCCGATGCAGGTGAGGAATGTTGGAGCTCACGCGAGCGCCGCGAGATGCGCGGCCGTGCCCTCGGCAAGTCGCGAGGGAATATACCCGCCCTCCGAGAGCCCCACGATCGGCGCCCGCGGCAGGCGCTCGCGCAGCCGGTGCGTGAGCTCGGCATAGTGCGGCGGCTCGAGCGTGAAGCCGCCGAGTGGGTCGCCGTGCATCGCGTCGAAGCCGGCGGACAGGAGCACCACGTCGGGCGTCCAGTTCGTGGTGGCCGTGCTGATGGCGGCCCACAGGTCGTCCACGTAGCGCTCGGGCGGCAGGTCGGGCGGGCGTGGCACGTTGAACACGTTGCCCACGCCGAGCTCGCTCGCGAGGCCCGTGCCCGGATACCACGGATGCTGGTGCAGCGAGACGAACCGGATCGTCGGGTCGTGCTCCACCAGCGCCTGCGTGCCGTTGCCGTGGTGCACGTCCCAGTCCACGATGAGCACGCGCTCGCGGCCCGCGGCCCGCGCGTGCCGCGCCACCACGACGATGGGGTTGATGAGGCAGAAGCCCATCGCGCGCGAGCCCCGCGCGGGGTGGGCAGGCGGGCGGGTGGCGGCGCAGGCATGACCACCGGTCTCGAGCCCGTG